>NZ_DEYR01000073.1:0-723 GCF_002364635.1 Pseudomonas sp. UBA3153 | reverse complement strand
CCTGGACCAGCCGCAGGGTGCCGCCGCAGGGCAGGCCGAAACGCGCCGACTCCTCCTTCGTCACGCCATAGGTGATCAGCGCGCAGCGCGCCTGTTCGTCGACCCGCAGCGGTAGGCGCGCCAGCAGGTCGTCCTCGATGCAGCCGCCGGACACCGAACCCTCGACCCGTCCGTCGCCGCGCAGGGCGAGCAGCGACCCCACCGGGCGCGGCGCGCTGCCCCAGGTTTCCACCACGCTGTAGAGCACCACGTCATGGCCTTCGCGGAGCCAGTCGCGGGCGCGCCTCAGTACCGTCAGATCGACGCCATCCATTCGTTTCGCCTCATCATTCACTCGATACCGATCGGAGCGCCGGCCTGTCTTCACTGACCCGCCGGGGCGCACGCGAGTTCGACCAGGGCGCCTCAGCGCAGCAGCATCGCCTCGCCGACCTTGCGCCGCGCCGCCCTGCCGGCCAGGCGCTCGACCAGGGTCAGGGCGAACTCCAGCACCGCCGCCGGGCCCTGGGCCGTGGTCAGATTGCCGTCGACCACCACCGCCTGGTCGACGAACACGCAGCCGGACAGCCGATCGCTGAACGCGGGGTAGCAGGTCATCCGCCGCCCCTTGAGCACGCCGAAGGGTTGCAGTGCAAGGGCCGGCGCCGCGCAGATCGCGGCGAACTCGAGGCCGGCGGCGGCCTGCTGGCGGACCCGCTCGGCCAGCGGCAGGTGCGCGCCGAG
>NZ_DEYR01000072.1:0-40015 GCF_002364635.1 Pseudomonas sp. UBA3153 | reverse complement strand
TTGCTCGTCCACCTCCGCCTCCACCGGCTCGGCGATCAGCGCGAAGGCCAGCGAACGGCTGCTCCAGGCCCGCGCGGCGAACTGCCGGACGCCGCGCGCCAGGCGCGCCGCCGGATCGCCCTCGCCGCGCAACACCTCGCGCAGCGCCTCCACCTCGCGACCGCTGGCGCTGGCGAACACCTCCGCCGCCAGCTCGCCCTTGCTGTGGAAATGGCGGTACAGACTGCCGGTGGCGATCCCGACGTCGTCGGCCAGGGCGACCATGGTCAGGCTGGCGAAACCGCCGCCGGCCACCCGACTCAGGGCGCAGTCGAGAATGCGCTGGCGCAGTTGCTCGTCGCGATCCATGCGGGCGGGGGTGGTGCGGTAGGCCATGGGTGGCTCCCGATTGCTTCACAAGAAGTGAACCAGCGTTCAGATGTTTGCGAAAGCGGGAGATCGGCCAAAGCGCAGGCCTTACTCCGCCAAGGCGTTCATCCCGAAGTACGGCAGACGGCGTCGCCGCTGGCCGATTGTTCTTCTGACCGCACCCCGTTGGTTCGGTTGAGCAGCGCACGGCGAAGAAGCCACTGCAGCTCCTCGAAGCGCATCGGTTTGTCCAGGCAATCGTCCATCCCCGCCGCCAGGTAATGCTCGCGGGCAGCGGCCTGCGGCGCGCCGACCATGCCCAGCAGCACCAGCCCGGCGTGCTCCGACCGCTGGCGCAGGCGCCGACAGGTGGCATAGGCGTCATCGCCGGGCGCGGCGCAATCGATCAGCAGCGCATCCACCGGCTCCAGCGCGAGCAGTTCGAAGGCCTGCTCGCCGTTGTCGACGGTGAACACCTGGTAGCCCAGCTTGAGCAGCATGCCGCGCGACACCAGGCGGCTGACCGTGTCCTCTTCTACCAGCAATACCCGGCAGTCGGCCGGACGTCGCGGCGTAACGGCGTCGGCCGCCGTGCCGGTCGTGTGACGGACGCCGGACGCCAGCGGCAGCCTCAGCTCGAAGCGGCTGCCGCGACCCGGCAGGGACTGGTGGCGCAGTTCGCCGCCGAGCAGTCCGGCGAGTTGGCGGCACAACGCCAGGCCGATGCCCAGGCCGCCGTGGGTGCGGGTCAGCGACCCGTCGAGCTGCTTGAAATGCTGGTACAGCGAGCCATCGGACGGCGTGACGAAGCCGATCCCGCTGTCGCTGACGACGAAGCTCAGGTGGCCCGCGGCGTCGCTTTCGCGCGCCACGCGCAGCACCACGCCGCCGCGTACAGTGAACTTGATCGCGTTGTCCAGCAGGTGGCCGAGGCACTGGGCGATCTTCTGCGCGTCGCCCTCGAGCACCTCTTCGAGGCCAGGCTGACGCTCGAGGGAAAAGCGCAGGCCCTTGTCCTCGGCACGCGCCGCGTAGCTTCCGCGCAGCGCCTCGAGCAGCCCGCCGAGGCTGAACGGCTCGCGCACGGCGCGCAGGCGCCCGGCCTGCAGCTCGGTGAGTGCCAGCAGGTCGTCGATCATGCCCAGCAGCGCGCGCGCCGAATCGGCCGCGGTCTTGCGGTAAAGCGCCGATTCGGTGTCCAGCGGCATGGTCTGCAACAGGTCCAGCGAACCGATCACGCCGTTCATCGGCGTGCGCAGCTCATGGGTCAGGGTGGCGAGGAATTCGTCCTTGAGGCGATTGCCCGCCGCCAGCTCGGCGTTGAGCGCCTGCAGTTTCCGCTCGGCCGCCTGCAGGATGCCGGTGCGTTCCTCCTTCAGCGCGTTGATCCGGTCGGCCAGGGCCAGCGACAGCAGGCCGACCTCCAGCGCCGAACCGATCTGGCTGGCGTACATGGTGAAGAAGACGTTGGGCAGGTAGCCGAGCACCATCAGCGTGTTGATCAGTCCGCCGCCGAGGAAGGCGCTCCAGGCCAGGGTGAAATAGCGCGCCACCTGCATCCCGCGCGCCCAGGCCAGCACGCCGGCGGCGAACACCGTGACGGTGAACGCCAACGCCAGCAGCGTGGCCAGGCGCAGGGCGATGGCGTAGCTGCTGCACAGCGACAGCAGCATGACCAGGGCGGCGCTGACCATGAGCACGCGCAGCAGGCGATCGAGCGGCAGCGAATACTGCAGGATACGCAGGAAACGCCGGGCGAACTGGCCGCCGAACAGCGCCGTGGCGCCGATGAAGAACGGCGTGGACGCGTTCGCCCACCAGGGGTTGTCCGGCCAGAGATACTGGATACCGGCGCCGTTCACCGACACCTGATAGAGGCCGAACGAGGCGATGTAGAGGATATAGTAGAGGTAGCTGACGTCGCGGACGCTGAGGAAGATGAACAGGTTGTAGAAGAGCATCACCAGCAGCACGCCGTAGATGATTCCAAGCATGTAGACGCGGCCGGTCTGGCCTTCGAGATAGGCATGCGGCGCCCACAGCGTCAGCGGCGCCTGGATTGAACCCTCGCTTTTCAGCCGCAGGTAGACGCGCATGGGCTGACCGGGCTGCAGGCCGAGGCGGAACAGGTAGTTGTTCTGCTTCAGCTCGCGGCTGGCGAACGGCAGGCCGTCGCCCGTGTGGCGCGCCAGCCGGTAGCGGCCTTCGGCGTCGGCCAGGTAGAGCTGCAGGTCGTCGAGCGGCGGATAGGCCAGTTCCAGCAGCCAGTCGCGCGCATCGCCGGCGCCGTGCGGCTGGTATTCCAGGTCCACGCGCAGCCAGAACGCCGAATGCGAATAACCGGCGTTGAGCACGTCCTGGTCATGCGGGCGGAATTTGCCGTCGAAGGCGGACGAGCTGATCTCTTCGATGCCGACCTCGCCGCGCGGGTCCTCGAAAACCGCCATCGCGCGCCCCAGCGGGACGCTCTCGGTTCGTTCGTCGAAGCTGATCGCCGTTGCCAGGCTCGGCAACAGGCAAAGGATAGAGAGGAGGAGTTGCCGCATACGTCCTGCACAAAACGGCCGGTGACAGGAGCGCTTCCTGGAGGAGCGCAGCCGGCCGATCGGGTGAGAAAGCGGCGAACTGTACCAGTCCGCCGCCGACGGCGCAGGCCCGCGCGCGGGCACTGGACCCTGTCGCGGCAGCCGCCTGGAGGTCCTCCGGCGAGCGTTTAGTGATAAGCTCGCGCACCATGAATATGCCCTCTCGCCCCGTTGTCCTCTGCCTCTCCGGGCATGACCCCAGTGGTGGTGCCGGCCTGCAGGCCGACATCGAAGCCCTGCTCGCCCAAGGCTGCCACGCCGCCCCGACCGTCACTGCGCTGACCGTGCAGAGCACCGTCGATGTCGTCGATTTTCGCGTGCTCGACCGCGAATGGGTGCTCGCCCAGGCGCATGCGGTGATCGCGGATATGCCGGTCGCCGCGGTCAAGCTGGGCATGCTCGGCTCGGTGGAGATGGTCGAAACCGTGCTCGAAGTGATGCGCTCGCTGCCGGGCGTGCCGATGGTCTGCGACCCGGTGCTGCGCGCAGGCGGCGGTGGAACCCTGGGCAAGGACGACGTCGGCTTCGCGATGCGCGAGCGGCTGCTGCCGATCGCCGCCATCGCCACGCCCAACCTCCCCGAAGCGCGCATCCTCGCCGAATTGCCCGACGGCAGCGCCGACGAATGCGCGGAAAAGCTGCTGCCCTATTGCCGCCACCTGCTGATCACCGGTGGCCACGGCGACGAGCAGCAGGTGCACAACCGCCTTTACTCCCGCGACGGTGCCCGCCACAGCTTCACCTGCGAGCGCCTGCCGGGCAGCTACCACGGTTCCGGCTGCACCCTCGCCAGCGCCCTGGCCGGGCGCCTGGCCCTTGGCGAAGACCTCGCCAGCGCGGTGCAGACGGCGTTGACCTACACCTGGCGCACGCTGCGCGACGCCGAAGCGCCGGGCAAGGGCCAGTACGTGCCGCGCCGCCTGCCGCTGGATTTCTGCTCGTGAGCCGGCCGTCATGAAATTGCGCGGCCTCTACGCCATCACCGACAGCCAGTTGCTCGCCGGCGGCAAATTGCTGCCCTACGTCGAAGCGGCGCTCAAGGGCGGCGCACGGCTGCTGCAGTACCGGGACAAATCCAGCGACGACGCCCGCCGCCTGCGCGAAGCCGAGGCGCTGCGCGAACTCTGCGCCCGCCACGGCGCGCAGCTGATCATCAACGACGACGCCGAACTCGCCGCACGCCTGGGCGTCGGCCTGCACCTCGGCCAGGGCGACGGTTCCCTGGCCGCGGCGCGCGCCCTGCTCGGCCGCAAGGCGATCATCGGCGCGACCTGCCATGCGCGCCTCGACCTCGCCGAGCAGGCCATCCGCGAAGGCGCCAGCTACGTCGCCTTCGGTCGTTTCTTCGATTCCAATACCAAGCCGGGCGCACCGGCTGCCAGCCTCGAGCTGCTGGCCCAGGCCCGCCAGCTCGCCGGCCTGCCGATCGTCGCCATCGGCGGCGTGACGCTCGACAACGCCCCCTCGCTGATCGCCCACGGCGCCAACCTGGTGGCGGTGATCCACGCCCTGTTCAGCGCCGAAAACGCCGCGGAAGTCGAGCGTCGCGCCCACGCCTTCAGTGCCTTGTTCGCAACCCCCTGACCATTTCGGCGGATGAGCGACGCTGATCCGCCCGCCGACCTCCGAGAGGCCCCCGCATGTCCCGCTCCGAAACCCTGTTCGCCAACGCCCAGAAACACATCCCCGGCGGCGTCAATTCGCCGGTCCGCGCCTTCAGGAGCGTCGGCGGCACCCCGCTGTTCTTCAAGCACGCCGCCGGCGCCTACGTGATCGACGAGGACGACAAGCGCTACGTCGACTACGTCGGCTCCTGGGGGCCGATGATCCTTGGCCACAGCCATCCGGACGTGCTCGACGCGGTGCGCAGGCAGCTCGAGCACGGCCTCTCCTACGGCGCGCCGACCGCCATGGAAACCGAGATGGCCGACCTCGTCTGCCGCCTGGTGCCGTCGATGGAGATGGTCCGCATGGTCAGCTCCGGGACCGAGGCGACCATGAGCGCGATCCGCCTGGCACGTGGCTTCACCGGCCGCGACAGCATCATCAAGTTCGAAGGCTGCTACCACGGCCACTCCGACAGCCTGCTGGTGAAAGCCGGCTCCGGCCTGCTGACCCAGGGCGTACCGAGTTCGGCAGGCGTTCCGGCCGCCTTCGCCAAACACACGCTGACCCTGCCGTTCAACGACATCGAAGCGGTGAAGACGATGCTCGCCGAGGTCGGCCAGGAGGTCGCCTGCATCATCGTCGAGCCGGTCGCCGGCAACATGAACTGCGTGCCGCCGGCACCCGGCTTCCTCGAAGGCCTGCGCGCGCTGTGCGACGAGCACGGCGTGGTGCTGATCTTCGACGAAGTGATGACCGGCTTCCGCGTCGCCCTCGGCGGTGCCCAGGCGCACTACGGCATCGTTCCGGACCTGACCACCTTCGGCAAGATCATCGGTGGCGGCATGCCGGTCGGCTGCTTCGGCGGCAAGCGCGCGATCATGCAGCGCATCGCCCCGCTCGGCCCGGTGTATCAGGCCGGCACGCTGTCCGGTAATCCGCTGGCGATGGCCGCCGGCCTGACCACCCTGCGGCTGATCCAGCGCGAAGGCTTCCACGCCGAGCTGAGCGAGTACACCAGCCGCATGCTGCAGGGCCTGCAGGACCGCGCCGATGCGGCCGGCATTCCCTTCGTCACTACCCAGGCCGGCGGCATGTTCGGCCTGTACTTCAGCGGCGCCGACGACATCGTCACCTTCGACGACGTGATGGGCAGCGACGTCGAACGCTTCAAGCGCTTCTTCCACCTGATGCTCGACGGCGGCGTTTACCTGGCGCCCAGCGCGTTCGAGGCCGGTTTCACGTCGATCGCCCATGGCGATGCGGAGCTGAAGATCACCCTCGACGCCGCCGAACGCGCGTTCGCCGAATTGAAGAAAAGCTGACACAAAAGCGGGTAAAGGCTTTGTAAGCGAGCTACGGGTTATTCCATAATGAACGTGCCGACACGCTTGTCGGCCGGGCATGGGCCCGTCTCTGCTTCTGAGGCGTTTCGACTCGCATGAACCGCACCGGCCGCGGCCGAATTCTGGGCTGCCTGCTGCTTCTGCTTCCCGCGCTGGCCACGGCGGGGGGCAACTCCCTGCTGATCCCGGCCAACGGGCGCTGCTCGCTGAACACCGCGCCGGAAGACATGCCCGAAGCCCTCGCGGCCTGCCAGCAGGCGGCGCAGAGTGGCGACAGCGAAGCGCAGTTCGAACTCGGCGAGTATTACTACGACGGCCAGCGCGCCCCGCGCGACCTCAAGCAGGCGCTCAACTGGTTCGAGCAGGCATCGCTCAAGGGCCACGCCAACGCGCAGCTGCGTCTGGGCAGCATGTTCTTCCGCGGCGAAGGCGTGCCGGCGAACAACATGCAGGCGTTCATCGTGCTGAAGATGGCGGCGGTGAACGGTTCGGACGAAGCGCTGGATACCGCCGACCTGGTCGCCGCGCAGATGCGTCGCGACGAGCTGGACATCGCCACCCAGGTGCTCGGGCAGATCTTCCGCAACTACCTCACCGACCTGCAGACGGTCGACGGCAACAACTCGCCGTTCGCACCACTTCCGTAGCTCGCCGCGCGGCGGGCGCCCTCGATTGGTCGCTTACTTGTCCGGCATCGGCATGGGGAACGGCATCACGTTGCCGCCACCCTTCGCTTCGCTGATCTTCGGCGTACCGAGACGCTCCACTTCGTCGATGCGGACGATCGCGTGCATCGGCACGAAGCTGCGCACCACGCCCTCGAACTGCGCCTTGAGCTTTTCCTCGCTGGGGTCGACGACCACCTGAGTGCGTTCGCCGAACACGAATTCCTCGATTTCCAGGAAACCCCAGAGATCGCTCTGGAAGATCTGCTTGGCGTACATCTCGTACACCTGGCCCTGGTTGAGGAAAATCACCTTGTAGATCGGGGTATCGCGCTTGCTCATGCTGACGGGGCGGCTCGGGGAGGAGAAACGGGGCGCGCATCGTAGCACAGGCGGCCCGCCTGACTGGCGCGGTGAAATCGAACGCCGCCTCGCCTTCCGCAGCGCTGTAGCCTGATCAAGGCGGCGCCCTTATAATCGCCGGTCATTTTTTAACCACCCTGACGTTGCCATGACCAAGAAGCTCTATATCGAAACCCACGGTTGCCAGATGAACGAGTACGACAGCTCGCGAATGGTCGACCTGCTGGGCGAGCACGAGGCTCTGGAAGTCACGGCGAACCCCGCCGAAGCCGACGTGATCCTGCTCAACACCTGCTCGATTCGCGAGAAGGCCCAGGACAAGGTGTTCTCCCAGCTCGGCCGCTGGCGCGAGCTGAAGCTGGAGAACCCCGGCCTGGTGATCGGCGTCGGCGGCTGCGTGGCCAGCCAGGAGGGCGCGGCGATCCGTGACCGCGCGCCCTATGTCGACGTGGTGTTCGGCCCGCAGACCCTGCACCGCCTGCCGGAAATGATCGATGCCGCGCGCAGCACGCGCACGCCGCAGGTGGACATCTCCTTCCCCGAGATCGAGAAGTTCGACCGCCTGCCCGAGCCGCGCATCGACGGCCCCAGCGCCTTCGTCTCGATCATGGAAGGCTGCAGCAAGTACTGCACCTTCTGCGTGGTGCCCTACACCCGCGGCGAGGAAGTCAGCCGGCCGTTCGACGACGTGCTCGCCGAAGTCATCCACCTCGCCGAGCACGGCGTGCGCGAAGTCACCCTGCTGGGGCAGAACGTCAACGGCTATCGTGGCGAGACCCATGACGGGCGAATCGCCGACTTCGCCGAACTGATCCGCGTGGTCGCCGAGGTCGAGGGCATCGAGCGAATCCGCTACACCACTTCGCACCCGCTGGAATTCTCCGACGCGCTGATCGCCGCCCATGCCGAAGTGCCGGAGCTGGTGAAGTTCGTCCACCTGCCGGTGCAGGCGGGCTCGGATCGCATCCTCGCGGCGATGAAGCGCAACCATACGGCGCTGGAATACAAGTCGCGCATCCGCAAGCTGCGCGCCGCGGTGCCGGACATCTGCATCAGCTCGGACTTCATCATCGGCTTCCCCGGCGAGACTGAGAAGGACTTCGAGCAGACCATGAAACTGGTACAGGACGTCGGTTTCGACTTCTCCTTCTCCTTCGTCTACAGCGCGCGCCCCGGCACGCCGGCCGCCGATCTGCCCGACGATACGCCCGACGAGGTGAAGAAGCAGCGCCTGTCGATCCTGCAGACGCGGATCAGCCAGCAGGGCTTCGAGATCAGCCGGCGGATGGTCGGCAGCACCCAGCGCATCCTCGTCAGCGACTTCTCGAAGAAGGACCCGGGTATGCTCCAGGGGCGTACCGAAAACAACCGCATCGTCAACTTCCGCAGCGCCAACCCGCGGCTGATCGGCCAGTTCGTCGACGTGCATATCGACGACGCGCTGCCGCATTCGCTGCGCGGCAGCCTGATCGAAAACACCGCTCACTGACGCCCGCCGGGTCGAAGCGGCCCGGCGGCCGTGCATCGCCGTCGCGCCACCGGCCCGATGCACGGCCGGGCGGCGGCTTTCACCCTCGCCCGCATGGGGTTATCCTTTCTTCCACCTTCACTGCCTCCGGCGGCCATAAAAAGACATTGAACGCTCCCACCGAACCCCATCGTTTCACCCTCGAACCCTTTGAAGCGCGCCGCTTCGCCAACCTCTGCGGGCAGTTCGACGAGCACTTGCGGCTGATCGAACAGCGCCTCGCCCTGGAAATCCGCAACCGCGGCAACCAGTTCGAGATCGTCGGCAACAGCGAGCGCGCCCGCGCCGCGGAAAATCTGCTGCGCCGCCTGTACCGCGAGACCCAGAGCAGCGAGCTGTCGCCGGACATGGTCCACCTGTTCCTGCAGGAGTCGGGGATGGACGAGCTGGTCAACCCGAGCGCGCAGAACGCCTCCAGCGTCGCGCTGCGCACCAAGAAGGGCATGATCAAACCGCGCGGTGCCAACCAGCAGCGCTACGTGCGTTCGATCCTGGACAACGACATCAACTTCGGCATCGGCCCGGCCGGCACCGGCAAGACCTACCTCGCCGTGGCCTGCGCGGTGGACGCGCTGGAGCGCGAACAGGTGCGTCGCATCCTGTTGGTGCGTCCGGCGGTGGAAGCCGGCGAGAAGCTCGGCTTCCTGCCCGGTGACCTGGCGCAGAAGATCGATCCCTACCTGCGCCCGCTGTACGACGCGCTCTACGAGATGCTCGGCTTCGAGACCGTGGCCAAGCTCATCGAGAAGCAGGTGATCGAGATCGCCCCGCTCGCCTACATGCGCGGACGCACGCTTAACAACAGCTTCATCATCCTCGACGAGAGCCAGAACACCACGCTGGAACAGATGAAGATGTTCCTCACCCGCATCGGTTTCGGCTCCACCGCGGTGATCACCGGCGACATCACCCAGGTCGACCTGCCGCGCGGCACCAAGTCCGGGCTGACCCATGTGATCGAGGTGCTGCGCGACGTGCCGGGCATCAGCTTCACCCACTTCATCTCCAAGGACGTCGTGCGCCACCCGCTGGTGCAGCGCATCGTCGAAGCCTACGACCGCTTCGAGCAGCGCCAGCAGGCGCCTCCTCAACGCGACGACAACGACCCGGGTGCCCGCGCCGACGATGCTTGAACTCGACCTGCAGAACGCCAGCCAGGGCGCTGTTCCCGACGAGGCGGCGCTGCGCCGCTGGTGCGAACTGGCGCTGCGCCAGCGCACCGCTGATTCCGAGCTGACCATCCGCTTGGTCGACGAGGACGAGGGCCACGAACTGAACGCCACCTGGCGGCACAAGGATTACGCGACCAACGTACTGTCCTTTCCCGCCGACATTCCCGAAGGTCCGGGCGGCGAACCGCTGCTGGATATACCGTTGCTCGGCGATCTGGTGATCTGCGTGCCGGTGGTCGAGCGCGAGGCCGCCGAACAGGGCAAGGCCCTCGAAGCCCACTGGGCACACCTGGTGATCCACGGCTGCCTGCACCTGCTGGGCTATGACCATCTGGAAGACGACGAGGCCGAGGAAATGGAATCGTTGGAACGAGAATTGCTCGCCGAGCTGGGTCATCCCGACCCTTATGCCGGCGATGAAAACTGAGCAAGGAAAAATGAGCGAAGACCGATCGAGCAATGGACACAGATCCTGGTTGGAGAAAATTACCCAGGCCTTTGTCCATGAACCGAAGAATCGCCAGGAACTGCTTGAACTCCTGCGCGAAGCCCACCAGAACAACCTGCTCGACAGCGAAGCGCTGTCCATCGTCGAGGGTGCGATCCAGGTTGCCGACCTGCAGGTTCGCGACATCATGGTGCCGCGCTCTCAGGTGATCAGCATCCGCGCCAACCAGTCTCCCGAAGAATTCCTCCCGGCGATCATCGAGGCGGCTCACTCGCGCTACCCGGTGGTCGGCGAGACCCTCGACGACGTGGTCGGCATCCTGCTGGCCAAGGACCTGCTGCCGCTGATCCTCAAGCCGGACCGCGAGAATTTCAACGTCAGGGACATGCTGCGCCCGGCCACCTTCGTTCCCGAATCCAAGCGCCTCAACGTGCTGCTCAAGGAATTCCGCGCCAACCACAACCACATGGCGGTGGTGATCGACGAATACGGCGGGGTCGCCGGCCTGGTGACCATCGAGGACGTGCTGGAGCAGATCGTCGGCGACATCGAGGACGAGCACGACGTCGAGGAAGACAGCTATATCAAGCCGCTGCCCAGCGGCGACTTCCTGATCAAGGCACTGACGCCGATCGAGAACTTCAACGAGTGCTTCCACAGCGCCTTCTCCGACGACGAGTTCGACACCGTCGGCGGCCTGGTGATGAATGCCTTCGGCCATCTCCCCAAGCGCAACGAGATCACCGAGATCGGCGCCTTCCGTTTCCGCATCCTCAATGCCGACAGCCGGCGCATCCACCTGCTGCGCCTGACCCCGCTGGAGCGCTGAGCCCTGGCGGGATGGGTCGAGGCGCCGGCCCCATCCCGCCAGCGGCACACCGGCGCCGCCGGGCGCTGCGCCCGCGCTTTCTCCCCCCTCCCGCTTCCAGTACCCTTGCCCGCCTGAATTTACGTTCAAGGACTCACGATGCGCTGGATCACACGCCCCGGCTGGCCGGGCAACCTGCTGGCCCTGGCCGCGGGCGCCCTCACCCCGCTGGCGTTTGCCCCGTTCGATTTCTGGCCCCTGCAGTTGCTCTGCATCGGCCTGTTCTACCTCGGCCTGCGCGACCTGACGGCGAACGCCGCGTTCCGCCGCGGCTGGTGTTTCGGCCTCGGCCTGTACCTGGCCGGCACCGGCTGGATCTACGTCAGCATCCACGACTACGGCGCCGCCTCCGTGCCGCTGGCCGGCTTCCTCACCGTGGGTTTCTCGGCCTGCGTGGCGCTGTTCTTCGCGCTTCCCGCCTGGCTCTGGGCGCGCTGGCTGCGCCGTAGCGAGGCGCCGCTGGCCGATGCGCTGGCCTTCGCCGCGCTGTGGCTGGCCCTGGAAGCCTTTCGCGGCTGGTTCCTCACCGGCTTCCCCTGGCTGTATGCCGGCTACACCCAGCTGGACGGCCCGCTGTCCGGGTTGGCACCGCTGGGTGGCGTCTGGCTGCTGTCCTTCGTCCTGGCGCTGAGCGCCGCGCTGCTGGTCAACCTGCCGCGCCTGGGCGAACGCCGGGCGTTCTTCGTCGGCGCGCTGGCGTTGTTGCTGGCGCCCTGGCTGGTCGGGCTGCTGCTCAAGGGCCACGCCTGGACCCTCGCCCTGGGCACCCCGCTGCAGGTGGCGGCGGTACAGGGCAACGTCGCCCAGGAGATGAAGTGGGACCGCGAACACCTCAACGCCCAGCTTAAGCTTTACCGCGACCTCAGCGTCGAGGCGCGCCCGGTTGACCTGCTGGTCTGGCCGGAAACCGCGGTGCCGGTGGTCAAGGATTATGCCGAGCCCTACCTGCAGAGCATGGGCCGCTTCGCCGATGAGCGCCGCAGCGCACTGATCACTGGCGTGCCGGTGCGCCAGGCCAATGAACGCGGCGAGCTGCGCTACTACAACGGCATCACCGTGGTCGGCCAGGGCGAAGGCACCTACCTGAAACAGAAGCTGGTGCCGTTCGGCGAGTACGTGCCGCTGCAGGACCTGTTGCGCGGGCTGATCGCCTTCTTCGACCTGCCGATGTCGGACTTCGCCCGCGGCCCGGCCGACCAGGCGCTGCTGCAGGCCAAGGGTTACAGGATCGCCCCGTACATCTGCTACGAAGTGGTCTACCCGGAATTCGCCGCGGGCCTCGCCGCCCGCAGCGACCTGCTGCTCACGGTGAGCAACGACACCTGGTTCGGCCGCTCCATCGGCCCGCTGCAACACCTGCAGATGGCCCGGATGCGCGCCCTCGAGGCCGGCCGATGGATGATCCGCGCGACCAACAACGGGGTCAGCGCGCTGATCGATCCGTTCGGCCGCATCACCGAGCAGGTTCCGCAGTTCCAGCAGGTCGTGCTTTACGGCGAAGTGACGCCGATGCAGGGCCTGACGCCGTACCTGCGCTGGCGTGCCTGGCCGATGGTGATCCTCTGCGGCCTGTTGTTCGGCTGGGCACTGCTGGCCAGCCGCTGGGCGAAGACGCTCTAGCGCGGGCGGATCGGCGCCCTGCGCCGCGGCGCAGGGCGGGTCTACCCCGCGACCCGAGCGTGTCTTGTGGCGATCCGCTCATTGGCGACCGTAGGCCAGCGGGTAGGCCAGCAGGCCGATGGCTTCGTTGAGCAATTGCCCGCTTTGCCACACCGCGGCGCCTTCCGGCAGCCAACCTCCAGTCGGGCGTCCGTTCGGCATCCCCAGGAAACCGGAGGGCGCACCGATCACCTGCAAGCCCTGCTGCTCGAAACTCCAGCGCGCGCGAGGCATGTGCCAGGCCTGGGTCACCAGCACCACGCGGGTGATGCCCTGCTCGCGAAGGAGTTTCGCGGTGAGCAGCGCGTTTTCCCAGGTGGTGCGGCTGGCCGGCTCCTGCCAGCGCACCGGCGTGCCGAAGTCGCGGGCGAGCGAGCCGGCCATCATCTGCGCCTCGCTGAGCGGCTGGCCGTAGGGCGAGCCACCGGACGTCAGCAGAGGCAGCTTCGAGGCTCTCGCCAGTCGCGCGGCGTAGCGCATGCGTTCGATGGCCATCGGCGCCGGCTGGGCGACGCCGCCCCAGGCCGGGTCGTCCGGCACCTGCCCGGCGCCCAGCACCACGATCACCTCGGCCTGCTGCGCCAGCGCCGGCCAGTCGGCTTCCGCCAACGGCTGCTCGTGGCGTTCCAGCCACTGCGCGCCCTTCTCTACCGTGACGGGCAGGCTCATGGCCCAGAGCCCGCCGAAGCCGAGCAACAGGCACAGCGCCGACAGCCGCGGAGCGCGCCGGCGCAGGTACCAGCCGAGCAGCAACAGCAGCAACAGGCCGCCTGGCGGCATCAGCAGTTGTTTGAAGATGTAGCGGATCGACATCGGGCACCTCCTGGGGTGCCCGCAGCCTAACGGGGAAGCACGCGCGGCGAAAGCGGGCCGGGAGCTTGCCCGGACGCGCGCGGGAAACGCGGATCGCCTCCCTCCCGGCCAGACGCGGCGGCGAGCCCCTCGGACAGGCCGCCATGCAGTTCGGGGGCGTGCTGCAGATAGGCTTGAATCAGCGCCATCTCGATCCCCGACAGCCCGCTGATCTCCAACTCGACCGAACTGCGATTGCGGAAGGCGCGGTCGGTTTCCGCCCCTTCCAGCGCCAGCGCGATACGCTGCAGCAGATGCGCGTAGATGTCGCTTTCGTGTTGCGCAGTCATCGTGCCTCCCGGTACCGGAGATCGGCATCCGAGGTATCAGTCTAGGCGCGGCCCGCACCCGCTTCCAGCAGGGCGACAGGCGGACGGGCAATCTGGGTTTCCCACGGTCAAGGCCGGTCATGTATGCTACGGCGTTTCCTGCAAGAGCCTGTTCGGTATCGAAAAGTGCGCAGGCCAGGTACGACGAATGAACGGATTGGACGCCTCCCGCGGGTCCGTTTTTCATGCTCTGCCCGGACGCCTTCGCCGTCGATCGGAAACCGGCTCCCCGCCCTCATCTCCAGCGCCAGTAGCCATGCACGAACAGTATCAGCCCCGCGAAATCGAAGCCGCCGCGCAATCCTTCTGGGATCAGAACCAGTCCTTCCTCGCCACCATGAAGCCCGGCCAGGAGAAGTTCTACTGCCTGTCGATGTTCCCCTACCCCAGCGGCAAGCTGCACATGGGGCACGTGCGCAACTACACCATCGGCGACGTGATCGCCCGCTACCAGCGCATGCAGGGCAAGAACGTCCTGCAACCGATGGGCTGGGACGCCTTCGGCATGCCGGCCGAGAACGCGGCGATGAAGAACAACGTCGCGCCGGCGCAGTGGACCTACGACAACATCGCCTACATGAAGACCCAGCTGAAGAGCCTGGGCCTGGCGATCGACTGGTCGCGCGAAGTCACCACCTGCAAGCCGGACTACTACCGCTGGGAACAGTGGCTGTTCACCCAGCTGTTCGAGAAAGGGATCATCTACCGCAAGAACGGCACGGTGAACTGGGACCCGGTCGACCAGACCGTACTGGCCAACGAGCAGGTCATCGACGGTCGCGGCTGGCGTTCGGGCGCGCTGATCGAGAAGCGCGAAATCCCGATGTACTACTTCAAGATCACCGCCTACGCGGATGAACTGCTGAGCAGCCTCGACGACCTTCCCGGCTGGCCGGAACAGGTCAAGACCATGCAGCGCAACTGGATCGGCAAGTCGCGCGGCATGGAAGTCAGCTTCCCCTACGACGTCGCCAGCATCGGCAGCGAAGGCGCACTGAAGGTCTTCACCACCCGCGCCGACACGCTGATGGGCGCCACCTACGTCGCGGTCGCCGCCGAACATCCGCTGGCGACCCTGGCCGCCCAGGGCGATGCCGAGCTGCAGGCGTTCATCGACGAATGCAAACGCGGCGGCGTGGCCGAGGCCGATATCGCCACCCAGGAAAAGAAAGGCTATGCCACCCGCCTGCGCGTACAGCACCCGCTGACCGGCGAGCTGCTCCCGGTGTGGGTCGCCAACTACGTGCTGATGCACTACGGCGACGGCGCGGTGATGGCGGTCCCCGCGCACGACGAGCGCGACTTCGAGTTCGCCAGCAAGTACGGGCTGCCGATCAAGCCGGTGGTGCGCACCTCGGCCGGCGATGAAACGCCAGCGCCCTGGCAGGACGCCTACGGCGAGCACGGCCAACTGATCAATTCCGGGGCCTTCGACGGGCTCGACTTCGCCGGCGCCTTCGATGCCATCGAAGTCGCCCTGCGCGACAAGGGCCTGGGCCAGGCGCGCACGCAGTTCCGCCTGCGCGACTGGGGCATCAGCCGCCAGCGCTACTGGGGCTGCCCGATCCCGATCATCCACAGCGAAGACGGCGACGACATCCCGGTGCCAGCCGACATGCTGCCGGTGGTGCTGCCCGAAGACGTGGTGCCGGACGGAGCCGGTTCGCCGCTGGCGCGCCTGCCCTCGTTCTACGAAACCACCGACCCGCGCACCGGTAAGCCGGCGCGCCGCGAAACCGACACGATGGACACCTTCGTCGAGTCGTCCTGGTACTTCGCCCGCTATGCCTCGCCGAATTTCACCGGCGGCATGCTGGACAAGGAAGAAGCCAACTACTGGCTGCCGGTCGACCAGTACATCGGCGGCATCGAGCACGCCATCCTGCACCTGCTCTACGCGCGCTTCTTCCACAAACTGATGCGCGACCAGGGGCTGATCGACTCCAGCGAGCCGTTCGAGAACCTGCTGACCCAGGGCATGGTGGTCGCCGAGACCTACTACCGCGTGCTCGCCAACGGCGGCAAGGACTGGTTCAACCCGGCCGACGTCGAAGTCGAGCGCGATGCCAAGGCCAAGGTCATCGGCGCCAAGCTGAAGAGCGACGGCCAGCCGGTGGAAATCGGCGGCGTCGAGAAGATGTCCAAGTCGAAGAACAACGGTGTCGATCCGCAATCTATGATCGACGCCTACGGTGCCGACACCTGTCGCCTGTTCATGATGTTCGCCTCGCCGCCGGACATGAGCCTGGAATGGTCCGACTCCGGCGTTGAAGGCGCCAGCCGCTTCCTGCGCCGCGTCTGGCGCCTGGCCCACGCGCACGTCACCGGCGGTCTGCCGGGCGCGCTGGATGTGGCCAGCCTGAACGACGCGCAGAAGGAGGTCCGCCGCGCCATTCACCTGGCGATCCGCCAGGCCAGCCAGGACGTCGGCCAGCATCACAAATTCAACACCGCCATCGCCCAGGTGATGACGCTGATGAACGTGCTGGAAAAAGCCGCCCAGGACAGCGACCAGGATCGCGCGCTGCTGCACGAGGGCCTCGAGACCGTGACTCTGCTGCTGGCGCCGATCACGCCGCACATCTGCCATGAACTCTGGAACCGGCTGGGCCACGATGGCGCGGTGATCGACGCGAAATGGCCGGCGCTGGACGAGTCCGCGCTGGTTCAGGACAGCCTGCAACTGGTCATCCAGGTCAACGGCAAGCTGCGCGGACAGATCGAGATGCCGGCCAGCGCCGGTCGCGAGGAAATCGAAGCGGCGGCGCGGCAGAACGAGAACGTCCTGCGCTTCACCGAAGGGCTGACGATCCGCAAGGTGATCGTGGTTCCGGGTAAATTGGTCAACATCGTCGCCAACTGAACACCATCCGGCGCCGACCAGAAGGCGCCGGAATGCCTGCCAAGGGGATAGAAGAAATGCTCAAACGGAACCTGCTGCTCGTCGGCCTGACCTTGCTCCTGAGTGCCTGCGGCTTCCAGCTGCGCGGCACCGGCGACACCCAGTTCGCCCTCAAGGAACTCGACCTGCAGGCGCGCGATGCCTACGGCGAGGTCGCCAAGCAGCTCACCGCCCTGCTGGAACGCAGCGACGTGAAGGTCTACCAGGGCGCGCCCTACAAGCTGATCATCGCCCGCGAGGAAGAGAAGCAGCGTACCGCCAGCTACACCAGCTCCGCGCGCAGTGCCGAGTACGAAATCAGCCGCACGCTGCACTACCAGATCCGCGCCGGCAAGGACCTGGTCCTGCTCGAGGACAGCGTCGAAGTCCAGCAGACCTACGTGCACGACCAGAACAACCTGATCGGCTCCAGCCAGGAAGGCCAGCAACTGCGCGCCGAGATGACCCGTGAGCTGGTTCAGCAACTGGCCCTGCGCCTGCAACTGCTCAGCCCGGATCGCCTGGCCCAAATGCAGGAAACCGCCGAAGCCCGTGCCCGCGCCGAAGCCGAAGCGGCGGAAGCCGAACGCCGCGCGCGCGCCGCGGTGCCGCAGCAGTCGCCGATCGAACTGCCGATCCCGACCAAGTGATCGCCACGGGCCGCCTCGGCGGCCCGATTCCCTTCCGATGAAACTCAACGTCGCCCAACTCGGCAAGCACCTGCAGGGCAGCCTCGCCCCGGTGTACGTGGTCAGCGGCGACGATCCGCTGCTGTGCCAGGAAGCCTGCGACGCGATCCGCGCCGCCGCCCGCCGCGAAGCCTTCGGCGAACGCCAGGTGTTCCATGCCGACGCCAATTTCGACTGGGGCCTGCTCTACGAAGCCGGCGCCAGCCTCTCGCTGTTCGCCGAACGGCGCCTGATCGAGCTGCGCATTCCCTCCGGCAAGCCGGGCGACAAGGGCGCCGCCGCGCTGATCGAATACCTGGGTCGCCCCGCCGAGGACACCCTGCTGCTGGTCAGCCTGCCCAAGCTCGATGGCAGCACGCAGAAGACCAAGTGGGCCAAGGCCATCATCGAAGGGCCACAGGCGCAGTTCGTGCAGATCTGGCCGGTGGACGCCGCGCAGTTGCCGCAATGGATTCGCCAGCGCCTGGCGCAGGCCGGCCTGAGCGCCAGCCAGGAAGCCGTGGAGCTGATCGCCGCGCGGGTGGAGGGCAACCTGCTTGCCGCCGCCCAGGAGATCGAGAAACTCAAGCTGATCGCCGAGGGCGAGCAGATCGACGTCGAGACCGTGCAGGCCGCCGTGGCCGACAGCGCCCGTTTCGATGTCTTCGGGCTGATCGACGCCGCTCTCAACGGCGAATCCGCGCACGCCCTGCGCATGCTCGAAGGCCTGCGTGGCGAGGGCGTGGAAACCCCGGTGATCCTCTGGGCGCTGGCCCGCGAGCTGCGCCTGCTGGCCAACCTGTCACGCCAGCAAGCCCAGGGCATCCCGCTCGACCGCGCCTTCAGCCAGGCACGACCGCCGGTCTGGGACAAGCGCAAACCGCTGATGACCCGGGCCCTGCAACGGCACTCCGCAGCGCGCTGGCAACAGCTGTTGGGCGACGCCCAGCGCATCGATGCGCAGATCAAGGGCCAGGCCGAGGGCTCGCCGTGGAACGGCCTGGCGCTGCTCTGCCTGCAACTGTCCGGCAAGCGGCTGAGCCTTCCCAACCACTGAGCATCTGGACTTCCATGCCGCTCGGGCGCACCATGCGCGCCGCCCTTTCGCAGGAGTACCGGCATGTCCAGAAAAGCCAAATCGCGGCCGAACAAGGCCAAATCCCTGATCGCGCAACCGTTGTTCCGCTGCCGCCAGGAAGTCCCGAAAAAAGGCAAAGGCAGCTACCGCCGCGAAGCCTCTCCGTCGTACAACGGAGAGGCTTCGGTCCTTCTGGCGGCTTAAAAAAGTCGGCGGCCATGCTAAGGTCATGCACTGATACCGACCGAGACCCTCGATTTCATGCCCTATCCCAAAGCACCCGAGCTGACTCGTACCCTGCTCACGGGCGCCACCCTGGCTTTCCTTTCCGCCTGCGCGGATAACCCCCCGCAAGCCGCCCCCACGCCATCCGCCACGCCGCCCGCCACCACCGCGCCCTTCAGCCCCGACGCTCCGCCTGCGGCCGAGCCGAGCATCAGCTTCGAGCAATGGCGCGACGGGTTCCGCAGTCAAGCACTGAAGGCGGGCATCCGCGCCGAGGTCTTCGACCTTGCCTTCAGCGGCGTGACCCCCGACCAGGCCGTGATCGACGCCGACCGCAGCCAGCCCGAATTCACCCGGCCGGTCTGGGAGTACCTCGACGGCGCGCTGTCCGCCCAGCGCGTCGCCAAGGGCAAGGCGCTGATCCAGCAGAACGCCGCCCTGCTCGCCAGCATCGAGCAGCGCTATGGCGTCGAGCCGCAGACGCTGGTCGCGGTATGGGGCATGGAAAGCAACTTCGGCCAGATTATGGGCAGCCGCTCGGTGATCCGTTCGCTGGCGACCCTGGCGTACGAAGGCCGTCGTCCGGGCTTCGCCCAGAGCCAGCTGATCGCCGCACTGCAGATTCTCCAGCACGGTGACGTGAAGCCGGAGCGGATGATCGGTTCCTGGGCTGGTGCGATGGGCCAGACCCAGTTCATCCCGACCACCTACGACACCCACGCCGTGGACTTCGACGGCGACGGGCGTCGCGACATCTGGGACTCCTCGGCCGACGCGCTGGCCTCTACCGCCCACTACCTGCAGGCTTCCGGCTGGCGCCACGGGCTGCCCTGGGGCTTCGAAGTAACGCTGCCCAAGGGCTTCGACTACGCCCTGGCCGATGCCGACATCCGCAAACCCCTACGCGAATGGCAAGGGTTGGGCATCGCGCCGCCGGTGCTTCCGGGCCAGTTGGCCGACGAAAGCGCTTCGCTGCTGCTGCCGGCCGGTCATCGTGGCCCGGCGTTCCTGGTGCTGAGCAACTTCCGCGCGATCCTCAAGTACAACAACTCGTCTTCCTACGCACTGGCCATCGGCCTGCTTTCCGAGCGCTTCCAGGGCGCCGGAAAGGTTATTGGCGAGTGGCCGCGCGACGATCTTCCGCTGAGCCGCAGCGAGCGCATCGAACTGCAGGAGCGTCTGAGCGCGCGCGGCTACGAGCCGGGCGCAGCGGACAGCATCATCGGTGCCAACACCCGCAAGGCGATCCGCGCCTACCAGCAGTCGCTGGGCTGGCCAGCAGACGGCTACCCGAGCCAGGAACTGATCAAGCAGTTGCGCGAAGGCCGCTGATCGCCGCAAGCCGCCGGGCACCCAGGCTCGGCGGCGCGCCCCTGTGATACACTTCGCCTCCCCCATTTGCCCCTGCGGCTGCCAACGGAGCCTCTCACGGAGCCAGTTCCGATGTCCGACATAGACTCGTCAAAACCCGTCGCCAGCGGCGAAAAGTTCCGCACCGCTCAGGGCATCACCGCGATCAAGGATGGCCAGAAGCGCCGCGCCTCGGCGCAGCCCCAGGTGCACGAACCCAAGCCTTCGTGGCTGCGGGTCAAGGCGCCCAGCGGCAGCCGTTTCGAGGCGGTGAAGCGCAATGTCGGCGAGCATCGGCTGAGCACCGTGTGCCAGGAATCGCACTGCCCGAACATGGGCGAATGCTGGTCCAACGGCACCGCCACCATCATGCTGATGGGTTCCGTGTGCACCCGCGCCTGCCGCTTCTGCGCCGTGGACACCGGCAACCCCAACGGCTGGCTGGACGAGGAAGAACCTCAGAACACCGCCAAATCGGTCGAACTGATGGCGCTGCGCTACATCGTGCTGACCTCGGTGGACCGTGACGACCTCGACGACGGCGGCGCCGGCCACTACGCCGCCTGCGTGCGCGCCATCAAGGAGCGCACCCCGCAGGTGGTGGTGGAGGCGCTGACACCGGACTTCGACGGCGACCTGCAGGCCATCGAACGGGTGGTCGATTCCGGGCTGGAAGTGTTCGCGCAGAACGTCGAAACGGTCGAGCGGCTGACCCATGAAGTGCGCGACCCACGCGCCGGCTACGCGAAGACCCTGCGCGCGCTGGAACACGCCAAGCGCCACCGTCCCGAAGTCCTCACCAAGACCAGCCTGATGCTTGGCCTGGGCGAGACGGACGAGGAAGTGCTGGCGACCATGGACGACCTGCGCGCCATCGGCGTGGACATCCTGACCCTCGGCCAGTACCTGCAGCCGACCCGCAATCACCTGTCGGTGAAGCGCTGGGTGAGCCCGGAGGAATTCAACCGCTTGCGCGAAATCGGCCTGGAAAAAGGCTTCATGGAAGTCGCCGCCGGCCCGCTGGTGCGCTCCAGCTACCGCGCCGACCGGGTGTTCGAGAAGAACAACCTGGGCCTCGCCGCGCCCGTCCCGGTTCCGGGCCAGCCGCTGGTCACCGGCCTGATCCCCGCGCTCAACCTGAACTGAATCGCGCCCACGCAAGACACCCCGCGGCAATCCGGGGTGTTCGCATCGTTCAGGAAATTTCTTTCTTCGCAAAGGGCGGCCACGAGGCCGCCTGAAGCCGTATCGCCGGCCTAACGAACGTAGCCCAGGCGCCGGCGCAGAATCCGCTCCAGACGTTGCGCCACCTCGTCCAGCGCCGGTGGCGTCTCCAGCAGATCGCTGAGCTGGACCATCTTCAACCCGGCGTAACCGCAAGGATTGATCCGGCCGAACGGCGACATGTCCATGTCCACGTTGAGCGCCAGGCCGTGGAAGGAACAGCCACGACTGACACGCAGCCCCAGCGAGGCGATCTTGTCGCCGGCGACGTAGACGCCGGGCGCATCCGCCTTGGGCGCCGCGTCGATGGCATAGCCGGCCAGCAGCTCCACCAGGCTCTGCTCCATCGCCGTGACCAGCTCCCGCACCCCCAGCCCGAGCCGACGCAGGTCCAGCATCAGGTAGGCCACCAGCTGGCCGGGACCGTGGTAGGTGACCTGACCGCCGCGATCGACCTGGACCACGGGAATTTCGCCCGGAGCCAGCAGGTGCTCGGCCTTGCCGGCCTGGCCCTGGGTGAACACGCGGGGATGCTGCAGCAGCCAGATCTCGTCGGGCGTGGTTGCGTCGCGCTCGGCGGTCAGGCGGCGCATGACCTCCAGGGTCGGCAGATACTCCGCCAGCCCGAGATGACGCACCACGAGTTCGGCGGGTGCCACTAGATCACCATGTGCACAAAGCCAGTGGCACGCAGGTCGACGTTGATGGCCTGCAGCTGTTCGATGCCGGTGGCGGTGATCAGCACCTGCACCGAGAGGAAGCGGCCGTTGCGGCTGTCGCGCTTCACCACGGTGGAGGCATCGAGGTCCGGGGCGTGACGCTGGATCACTTCGATGACCATGTCGACGAAGCTTTCATGGGCGTCGCCGATCACCTTGATCGGATAGCGCTCGCTGGGGAATTCGATTTTCGGGGCTTGAGTTTCTTCGGTCATGGGACGCACGCGGGCTCGTGATCCGGGAGGCGGCGGCACCGGATCAGGGCCGCCGCCAGCGGAAGGTCAGTTGAACAAACCGTAGAAGAACAGGCGGATGCTGTCCCACAGGCGGCGGAAGATACCCCCTTCCTCGACCGCCTCGAGGGCGATCAGGTCGGCGCTATGGACGACCTTGTCCTGCAGTTTGACTTCGACCTTACCAATCACGTCGCCCTTGGCGATCGGGGCGACCAGCTGCGGGTTGAGCGTCATGCTGGCCTGCAGCGCCTTGATCTGACCGCGCGGCAGGGTCATCGACAGGTCCTCGGCGAGCCCGGCACGCACTTCGCGGGTGGTGCCTTTCCAGACCGGCGCTTTGGCCAGCTCGGCCCCCTTCTGGTAGAAGGTCTGGGTCTCGAAGAACCGGAAGCCATAGGTCAGCAGCTTCTGCGTCTCGGCGGCTCGCGCCTGCTCGCTGGCGGTGCCGAAGACCACGGCGATCATCCGCTGGCCGTCACGCAGGGCCGACGCCACCAGGCAGTAGCCGGCTTCTTCGGTATGGCCGGTCTTCAAGCCGTCGACGGTCTTGTCGCGCCACAGCAGCAGGTTGCGGTTGGGCTGCTTGATGTTGTTCCAGAAGAATTCCTTCTGCGCGTAGATCGCGTAGTGGGTCGGCTCGCCGTAGATGATCGCGCGCGCCAGGATCGCCATGTCGCGGGCCGAGGAATAGTGGTCCGGATTGGGCAGGCCGGTGGCATCCATGAAGTGGCTGTTGGTCATGCCGAGCTTCTGCGCGGTGGTGTTCATCATGTCGGCGAAGGCGTCTTCGCTGCCGGCGATGTGCTCGGCGATGGCCACGCTGGCGTCGTTGCCGGACTGGATGATGATGCCGTGCAGCAGGTCGCTGACCGACACCTGGGTGCCGACCTGGATGAACATCCGCGAACCGCCGGTGCGCCAGGCGTGCTCGCTGACGGTGACCATGTCGCTCTCGCCGATGCGCCCGGCCTGGATCTCGTTGGTGGCGATGTAGGCGGTCATCAACTTGGTCAGGCTCGCCGGAGGCAGGCGTTCGTCGCCGTTGTTCTCGATCAGCACCTGGCCGCTGGCGCCGTCCATCAGCACGTAGGCCTTGGCGGCGAGTTGCGGCGGCGCGGGGATCGCCTGATCGGCGGCCCAGGCGGCCGGCGTGGCGACGAGCAGAAACGAGACAAGCAGGCGTTGCGCAAAGCTGGTGATATTCATCCGACTCTCTGATGTGTTTGCTGGAAATCGCGACCGTCGCCTGGACGTCGGTCGCCTGTTCCGCGTCCTGCGGATGCCCTGTGCGGGCGGTGCCCTCAGTCCGGGCGGACCAGGGTGGGCTGGCCGAGCTTCGCCAGCCGCACGCTGCTCTGTACTTGTTCGGCCTCACCCTGAGTGTCGATCGGCCCCAGACGCACGCGATGCAGTATCTGCTGGTTGCGCGCTATCGAGCTGATGAACACCGGTGCAGTCACCACCGTACTCAGCTTCTCCTTGAGAAGCTCCGCAGCGTCCGGATTGGCGAAGGCGCCCACCTGGAGATACAGGCCAGAGGCTGCGAGCGAAGCGTTTTTTTTTGCGTCGATCTGCACGGGCAGGACGGCGGCGGCGTGTTGCTGGGGCGGCGGGGTGTACTGCTCGACCGGCTGCGTGGCGACCTGCGCCGGAGTGCGGGCGACGGGCGCCGCCGTGGCCATTTGCGGCTGGGCGAGCATCATCGGCACCGGTCGGCCCTGCTTGGCCCACCATTCGGCCGGGTCGATGCCTTCGACCTTGACCCGCGCGGTGCCGGTTTCGGCGTAGCCGAGCTTCTTCGCTGCGGCGAAGGACAGGTCGATGATCCGGTCGGAATAGAACGGTCCGCGGTCGTTGACCCGCAGCACCACGCTCTTGCCGTTGTCCAGGTTGGTCACCCGCACGTAGCTGGGCAGTGGCAGTGTCTTGTGCGCCGCGCTCATCCCGTAAAGGTCGTACTTCTCGCCGTTGGCGGTGGCCTGGCCGTGGAACTTGGTGCCGTACCAAGACGCGGTGCCGACCGCCTGGTAGCGGCGGCTTTCGTTGAGCGGGTAATAGGTCTTGCCGAGCACGGTGTAGGGATTGGCCTTCACCGGGCCGTAGTTGGGCATCGGCACGGCGTCGGGAATCTGCGAGACGTCGACGTCCCACCAGGGCGCGCCGTCGCGGTGCGGACGGTTGTAGTCGCCGGGGCCTCCGACAACGGCGCCGCTCGACGGCGACTGCGGCGCGCGACTGCTGGAGCAGCTGACCATCAGCAGCGCCAGGGCGCTGAGCATCGCCAGGCGGAACGGGCGCTGTGGCATCACTTGTTGCCTCGGGCTTTGACCAGCAGATCGGACAATTGATAAACCGCCATGGAGTACATCACGCTGCGATTGTAGCGGGTGATGACGAAGAAGTTGGGCAAGCCCATCCAGTATTCGGCGCCATTTTCGCCATCCAGACGGAAGGCGGTGACCGGGATGTCATCGCGCAGCGCAGTGCTGCTGGCCCAGCCGAGGGCGCGCAGTTCGCCAACGTTCTTCACCGGATCGAGGCCTTCGGTAAGGCCTTCGTCCACCCGCTCGCCCCGAGTGGTCGCCAGGCTCACCACCGGTTCGCCCGGCGTCCAGCCGTGCCGCTTGAAGTAGCTGGCCACACTGCCGATGGCGTCCACCGGGTTGCCCCAGATGTCGATATGGCCGTCATTGTCGAAGTCGACCGCGTAGGCGCGGAAGCTGCCGGGCATGAACTGCGGCAGGCCCATGGCGCCGGCGTAGGAACCCTTCACGGTGAGCGGGTCGACCTGTTCTTCGCGCGACAGCAGGAGGAACTCCTTGAGCTGCTGGCAGAAGAAAGGCGCGCGCGGCGGATAGTCGAAGCACAGCGTCGACAGGGCGTCGATCACCCGGTAGTTGCCGGTGTTGCGCCCGTAGAAGGTCTCCACGCCGATGATCGCCACGATGATCTGCGCCGGCACGCCGTATTCCTGCTCGGCGCGGGCGAGCGCGTCTTCGTGCTGGCGCCAGAAGTCCAGGCCCTGGGCGACGCGCGCATCGGTGATGAAGATCGGCCGGTAGTCCTTCCACGGCTTGACCTTCTCGGCCGGCCGCGAGATGGCGTCGAGGATCGCCTGCTTGCGCTCCACTTCATGGAACAGCGTGGTCAGCTGTTCGCTGGCGAACCCGTAGTCGCGGGTCATGCTGGTCACGAAGTCGGCCACCGGCTGTGACGCGTCGTAGTCACCCGCCTGCACCGGAGCGATCACCCCCAGGCTGCCAGCCAGACCGATCAAACGTGAGTTACGAGCAGCCCAGCCGCGCAATACCTGCATTGAATTCTTCACTCTTATCAAACCTGTGCGATCCACTTGCGGTGGGTGTGGATCGACATCAAAACCCCGAACCCTGACAGCAGGGTCACCAGCGAAGTTCCGCCATAACTGATGAAGGGGAGCGGAACTCCCACCACCGGCAACAGCCCGCTGACCATGCCGATGTTGACGAATACGTAGACGAAGAACGTCATGGTCAGGCTGCCCGCCAGCAGCTTGCCGAACAGCGTCTGGGCCTGAGCGGTGATCACCAGGCCGCGGCCGATCAGCAGCAAGTAGATCAGCAGCAGCAGGCAAACGCCAACCAGGCCGAACTCCTCGCCGAGGACGGCAATGATAAAGTCCGTGTGACTTTCCGGCAAAAAATCCAGGTGCGACTGGGTGCCGAGCAGCCAGCCCTTGCCGAACACGCCGCCGGAACCGATCGCCGCCTTCGACTGGATGATGTTCCAGCCGGTGCCCAGCGGATCGCTCTCCGGATCGAGGAACGTCAGTACCCGTTGCTTCTGGTAGTCGTGCATGACGAAGAACCACATCGCCACCGCTACTGGAATCACCGCGGCCACCGCGCCGATGATCCAGCGCCAGCGCAAACCGCCGATAAACAGCACGAAGGCCCCCGACGCCAGGACCAGCAGCGACGTGCCGAGGTCCGGCTGGCGGATGATCAGCACGAAGGGGATACCGATCAACAACAGGCTTATCGCCAGATGTTTCAGCCGCGGCGGCAGGCTGCGCTTGGACATGTACCAGGCGATGGTCGCCGGCATGATGATCTTCATGAATTCGGCGGGCTGGAAGCGGATCACCCCGGGGATGTTGATCCAGCGGGTCGCGCCCATGGCGTTGTGGCCCATCACGTCCACCACCACCAGCAGGCTGACGCCCACCACGTAGGCCGGCGGCACCCAGCGGGCGAGGAAGCGCGGCTCGAACTGGGCGATCACCACCATGCCCAGCAGGCCGAGACCGAAAGAGCTGGCCTGCTTGATCAGCAGGTCCCAGTCGCGACCACTGGCCGAATAGAGAACGAAAAGGCTGCCCGACGCCAGGACCAGCAGCAGGGTAAGCAGGATGCCGTCGACGTGCAGGCGTTGTAGCAGCGTCGCGCGCCGGCGCATCACGTCCTGATCGGACAGCGTGCGGTCGAAGTTACCGTTGCCCATCGAGGTTCTCCAGAGGCGCGTTCGGCACGTATTCGGGTTTCAGCTGGCCATCGGCGCCGAGCAGCCAGGCGTCCATCACCTGCTTGACCACCGGCGCGGCGACGCCGGAACCGGACTCGCCGTTCTCGATCATCACCGACACGGCGATGCGCGGCTTCTCCGCCGGCGCGAAACCGATGAACAGGGCGTGGTCGCGGTGGCGCTCCTGCAGCTTGTTGCGGTCGTACTTCTCGCCCTGACGGATCGCCACCACCTGAGCCGTGCCGCTCTTGCCGGCGATGTGATAGGTCGCCGTCTCGCCGACCCGGCGCGCGGTGCCGCGGGCGCCGTGCATCACCTGGACCATGCCGTTGCGCGCGTAGTCCCAGAACTTCGGATCGCGCACCAGGATGTCGGGTATCGGGTTCTCGTCCACCGGCGGCTGGTCCTCGATGGTCTTCGCCAAGTGCGGGCGAATCCACTTGCCGTGGTTGGCCAGCAGCGCCGCGGTCTGCGCCAGTTGCAGCGGGGTCGCCTGCATGTAGCCCTGGCCGATGCCGAGGATCAGCGTTTCCCCCGGGAACCACGCCTGGCGGTAGCGCGCGCGCTTCCATTCGCGCGACGGCATCAGCCCTTCGGCCTCCTCGAACATGTCCAGCGAGACCTTCCTGCCGATACCGAAGCGGCTCAGGTAGTCGTGCAGACGATCGATGCCCATGCGGTGGGCGAGCTCGTAGAAGTAGGTGTCGTTGGAGCGCATGATCGCGGTTTCCAGGCTCAGCCAGCCGTCTCCGCTGTGGTTCCAGTTGCGGTATTTGTGGTCGTAGTTGGGCAACTGGTAATAGCCCGGATCGAACACCCGCGTATCCGGCGTGATCACCCCGGCCTCGAGCCCCGAGACCGCCACCGCCGGCTTGATCGTCGACCCCGGCGGGTACTGGCCGCGCAGCACGCGGTTGAACAGCGGACGGTCCTCGGAGTCGCGCAGCGCGGCGTAGGCGTTGAAGCCGATGCCGGTGACGAACAGGTTGGGGTCGAAGCTCGGCTGGCTCACCATCGCCAACACGTCGCCGTTGGCCGGATCGATCGCCACCACCGCGCCGCGCCGCCCGCCCAGCGCCGCCTCGGCGGCTTCCTGCAGCTTGATGTCGAGGGTCAGGTGGATGTCCTTGCCGGGCGTCGGATCGGTACGCTTGAGCACCCGCAGCACGCGACCGCGGGCGTTGGTCTCGACCTCTTCGTAGCCGACCTGGCCGTGCAGCTCATTCTCGTAGAAGCGCTCGATGCCGGTCTTGCCGATGTGGTGGGTGCCGCTGTAGTTGACCGGATCGAGGCGCTTGAGCTCGGCCTCGTTGATCCGCCCGACATACCCCACCGAATGCGCGAAATGCTCGCCCTGCGGGTAATGCCGGACCAGTTGCGCCACCACTTCCACGCCGGGCAGGCGGAACTGGTTCACGGCGATGCGGGCAATCTGCTCCTCGGACAGCTCGAACAGGATCGGCACCGGCTCGAACGGCCGACGCCCCTGCTTCATGCGCTTCTCGAAGATTGCCCGGTCCTCTTCGCTGAGCTGCAGCACCTCGACGATGGTGTCGAGCACCGACTGCCAGTCGCCGGTGCGCTCGCGCGTCACCGTGAGGCTGAAGCTGGGACGGTTGTCGGCGACGATCACGCCGTTGCGGTCGTAGATCAGCCCGCGGGTCGGCGGGATCGGCTGGACGTGGACGCGGTTGTTCTCCGACAGCGTCGAGTGGTAGTCGTACTGGATCACCTGCAGGTAATACAGCCGCGCCACCAGCGTCAGGGTCAGCAGGACCACCACCACCGCGCCGACGATCACCCGCCGACGCACCAGACTGGCGTCTTTTTCGTGGTCCTTGAGGCGAATCGGCTGCGGCATGTTCGGACTGCTACTTGTGGTACGGGTGGCCGGAGATGACCGTCCAGGCGCGATAGAGCTGCTCGCCGACGAGGATGCGCACCAGCGGATGCGGCAACGTCAGCGGCGACAGCGACCAGCGCTGTTCACTGCGCGCACAGACTTCCGGCGCCAGCCCTTCCGGACCGCCCACCATGAGGTTGACCGTGCGCGAATCCAGCCGCCAGCGCTCCAGCTCCCGGGCCAGTTGCCCGGTGCTCCACGGCTTGCCTTCGACTTCGAGGGTGACGATGCGCTCGCCGGGCTGCACCTTGGCGAGCATGGCTTCGCCCTCCTGACGGATCAGGCGCGCCACGTCGGCGTTCTTGCCGCGGGTATTGAGCGGGATTTCCACCAGGTCGACGGCCAGCTCGGCGGGCATGCGCTTGGCATATTCCTGCCAGCCCTCCTCCACCCAGCGCGGCATGCGCGACCCGACAGCGATCAGCTTGATGCGCACGGCCGCGGGTTACTCCTTGTCGAAGTCCGGCGGCTCGTAGCCCTGGGTCCCGCCGTGCTGCGCGCGGCTCTGCTCGGCGCCCTGCCACAGGCGTTCGAGGTCGTAGAACTGCCGGGTAGCGACCTGCATGGCATGCACGACCACGTCGCCGAGGTCGAGCAGGGCCCATTCGCCGCTGTCCAGGCCTTCGCTGCCAATCGGCCGCACGCCCTGTTCCTTGACCTTCTCCAGCACGTTGTCGGCCAGTGATTTGACGTGGCGGCTGGAGGTGCCGCTGGCGATCACCATGAAATCGGTGACACTGGTCTTGCCGCGCACATCGATCACGGTGATGTCCTTGGCCTTCATGTCTTCCAGGGCGGCGACCGCCAGCTGGACCAGTTCTTCATTCTGCAAAGCAACTACCTCAAGTTCAGTGAGACGCCGGGTAAAGCCCGTGCGCCTGGATATAGGCCAGCACCGCATCCGGCACCAGGTAGCGCACCGAGCGGCCGCTGGCCAGCAATTGACGGATCTGCGTGGCGGACACCTGCAAGGGCGTCTGCCAGACGATGGCGATCTTGCCGCCGGGCCCGTCCAGCGCCTGCGGATCGCTGATGCTGCGCGCGGCGAGCAGATCGCGCAGTTCCTGCGACGGCTCGCTGTCGGCATCCGGACGCTGCAACACCAGGATGTGGCAGTGCTCGAGCAGTTCGCTCCAGCGATGCCAGCCCGGCAGGCCGCAGAAGGCATCCCAGCCCAGGATCAGGAACAGCTGGTCGTGTACGGCCAGTTCGGCGCGCAACGACTCTAGGGTATCGATGGTGTAAGACGGCTTGTCGCGCCTGAGCTCGCGGTCGTCCACCGTCAGCGGCGCCACCCCGGCCACCGCGCTGCGCACCATCGCCAGACGGTCCTCAGCGCTGGTCTGCGGCTGATCGCGATGCGGCGGGCGCGCCGCCGGAATCAGGCGCAATTCGTCGAGGGCGAACTGCTCGACCATTTCCAGCGCGCCACGCAGGTGGCCGATGTGCACCGGATCGAAGGTTCCGCCGAGAATCCCGATACGCCGCGGGGTCGGCGAAGAGCCGATCAAGTGCGCACGTGACCGTCGCCGAAAACGACGTATTTCTCGCTGGTCAGGCCTTCCAGACCGACCGGGCCGCGGGCGTGCAGCTTGTCGGTGGAAATCCCGATCTCCGCGCCGAGGCCGTACTCGAAACCGTCGGCGAAGCGCGTCGAGGCGTTGACCATCACCGAGCTGGAATCCACCTCGGTGAGGAAGCGCCGCGCATCGCTGAAGTTCTCGGTGACGATCGCATCGGTGTGCTGCGAGCCGTAATGGTTGATGTGCTCGATGGCCGCTTCCAGCGAATCGACGATGCGGATCGCCAGGATCGCGGCGTTGTATTCGGCGAACCAGTCATCCTCGCTGGCTTCCAGCACGTCGCTGCCGAGCAGCGCGCGGGTCGCCGCATCGCCACGCAGCTCGACGCCCTTGTCACGGTAGATCGCGGCGAGCGGCGGCAGCACGCGGGCGGCGATGTCGGCGTGCACCAGCAGGGTTTCCATGGCATTGCACGGCGAATAGCGCTGGGTCTTGGCGTTGTCGGCGACGCGGATCGCCTTGTCGAGATCGGCGGCGACGTCGATGTAGACGTGGCAGACGCCGTCCAGGTGCTTGATCACCGGCACCTTGGCGTCACGGCTGATGCGCTCGATCAGGCCCTTGCCGCCCCGCGGCACGATGACGTCGACGAACTCCGGCATGCTGATCAGCGCGCCGACCGCCTCGCGGTCGGTGGTTTCCACCACCTGCACCAGCGCCGCCGGCAGGTCGGCTTCGGCCAGGCCCTGCTGGATGCAGCGGGCGATCGCCTGGTTGGAATGGATCGCCTCGGAACCGCCGCGCAGGATGGTCGCGTTGCCGGATTTCAGGCACAGGCTGGCGGCGTCGATGGTCACGTTAGGCCGCGACTCGTAGATGATCCCTATCACCCCCAGCGGCACGCGCATCTTGCCGACCTGGATGCCGGAGGGCAGGTAGCGCATGTCGCGGATCTCACCGATCGGATCGGGCAGCGTGGCCACCTGGCGCAGGCCTTCGATCATGCTGTCGATGACCGCCGGAGTCAGCGCCAGGCGGTCGACCATGGCCGGTTCCAGGCCGTTGGCGCGGGCGGCGGCCAGGTCCAGCTCGTTGGCTTCGGTCAATTCGGCGCGGGAGGCATCCAGCGCGCCGGCGGCGGCCTGCAACGCGCGGTTCTTCTGCGCAGTGCTGGCGCGCGCGGCCACCCGCGAGGCGGCGCGTGCGGCGCGGCCCAGACGGATCATGTAATCGTGCACGGACTCGGTCATCTCGGCGGCCTGGCAGTCTTGGAAAACGGCTGATTATAGCGGTCACGGGCGCCCACGCCCAGCGGCGCCCGGCAGATGGCGAACGCACGCAGGCCAGGGCGGCCGCGGAGGTAATTTCCCGACACCTTTTCGCCGCGCCGCCCGCCGCATGGGCGAAAAGGCCTTTTGATATGCTGCGGCCAGCCCAACCTTCGAAGCCCCCTATGACCGATCCCTTCCACTGCGAGCCACCCTGGCCCGGCGCGCGGCCGCTGGCGGACGCATTCTTCGACCGCGACGCGCAGCAGGTGGCCCGCGACCTGCTGGGCAAGGTGCTGCGGCACCGGGTCGACGGGCTCTGGCTGGCGGCGCGGATCATCGAGACCGAGGCCTATTACCTGGACGAGAAAGGCAGCCATGCCTCGCTTGGCCAGAGCCCCTCGCGGCGCGCGCTGTTCATGGACGCCGGGCACCTCTACATGTACTACGCACGCGGCGGCGACAGCCTGAACATGAGCGTCGCCGGCGCCGGCAACGCGGTCCTGATCAAGTCCGCGCATCCCTGGCTGGACGCCGTTTCCGGTCCCGCCAGCCTGCAACGCATGCTGCTCAACAGCCCTGCCGCGAATGGCGGCCCGCGCGCAGCGGAACGCCTGTGCGCCGGGCAGACCCTGCTATGCCGGGCGCTTGGGCTCAAGGTGAGCGAATGGAACGCGCGGCGCTTCGACGTGCAGCGCTTCTTCGTCGACGACGTCGGCGAGCGCCCGGTGCAGATCATCCAGACGACGCGCCTGGGCATTCCGCCCGGCCGCGACGAGCACCTCGCCTACCGCTTCGTCGACGCCGCGCACGCGCGCCACTGCACACGGAACCCGTTGCGCCGCGGACAGCTCGAAGGTCGCGACTACCATCTGCTGCAGACACAGGAGTTCGATCGATGAGCCAATGGCTCGAAAGCCTCAGCGGCTGGCTGACGCAGAATCCGGAATGGCTCGGCCTGGCGATCTTCGTCATTGCCTGCGTCGAGTGCCTGGCGATCGCCGGGATCATCGTGCCCGGCACGGTGCTGATGTTCGCCGTGGCGGTGGCCGCCGGTGGCGGCGCCCTGACCCTGTGGCAGACGCTGCTGCTCGGCTACGCCGGCGGCCTGCTCGGCGATGCGCTGTCCTACGCCCTCGGCCGGCGCTTCCACCAGAACATCCGGCGTCTGCCGGTGCTGCGTCACCACCCGGAATGGATGACCGGCGCGGAGAGCTATTTCCACAAGTACGGCATCGCCAGCCTGTTGGTCGGCCGATTCATCGGCCCGCTGCGACCGATGCTGCCGATGATCGCCGGGATGCTCGACATGCCGATGCCGCGCTTCATCCTGGTCAGCCTGGTGGCGGCGGCCGGCTGGGCGATCGCCTACCTGATGCCGGGCTGGGCGACCGGCGCCGCGTTGCGCCTGCCGCTGCCGGAAGGTTTCTGGTCCCAGGCCGGCGTGGTCGCCGCAGCCTTCGCGGTGCTGATCGGCCTCTGCGCGCAGCAAAGCCTGCACCACCAGCGCCGCACACCGTACCTGGCGACGGCGCTGAGCGCGGCGATCCTGATCGGCCTGTTCCTCGGCATGCCGCACCTGCAGGCGCTGGACAACGGCCTGCTGGCGGTGATGCAGGACGAGCGTGCGCCGCACCTCGACCACCTGATGGTGCTGATCACCCGGCTCGGCGACTTCAAGACCCAGCTGTTCGCCGGGGTGCTGCTCTGCGCGCTGCTGGCGATCGCACGTCAGTGGCGCGCCCTGCTGTTCGCCAGCGGAACACTGCTCGGCACGGCGCTGCTCAACGGTCTGCTGAAGCACCTGTTCGCCCGCACCCGTCCCGAAGTGCTGCTCGAACCGCTGCACACCTACAGCTTTCCCAGCGGCCACAGTTCGGCGGCGTTCGCTTTCTTCCTGGTGCTGGGCACCCTCGCCGGTCGCGGGCAACCGGCGCGTCTGCGCCTGGCGTGGATGGTGATGGCCTGCCTGCCGGCGCTGGCGATCGCGATGTCGCGGGTGTACCTGGGGGTGCACTGGCCCACGGACGTCCTGGCCGGCGCGATGCTCGCCAGCGCACTGTGCGCTGCCAGCCTGGCCGCGGTGCAGTGGCGCGAGCCGCTCGGCGCGCTGTCGCCGCGCGCCTGGTGGCTGATCCTGCCGGCCTGCATCGCGCTGCTCGGCGGCGTTGCCACCTGGGCGCTGCCGACCGCCGTGCAGATGTACCGCTACTGAAGGCCGCCCGGCTCAGTCTTCGCCCTGCAATTGCTCGAGCAGCTGCTGGATGCGCTCCAGGCGTTGCGGCGGATCGCCGATCGCCAGCAGCTCCAGTTTGGCCTCTTCGGTGAACGGCAATAGGTAGCCCAGTTGATTGGCCAGCGCCTGCTGCCCCCCGGCCACGCCGCCCATGCCCAGCGCGGCGACCAGCGGATGCTCGGCCAGCGCCTCGAGCAGCGCCGCGAGGTCTGCGTGCTCGGCGAGCAGCGGTTGTTCCGGCGGCTCGTCGAGCCACTCCACTTCGGCGATGGTCGATTGGTCGCGCTGCACCTGCGAACTCAGCACGCGGAAGCGTCGCGTGCCCTCGACACGGATGCCGAGCAGCCCGTTGGTACGCTGCTGCCAGTCGCGGATGGCCGCCGCGCAGCCGATGTCGGCGAAGCGGCTGGCGGCCTGCCCGACCTCCTCGCCTTCGATGATGCACACCACGCCGAACTCGGAATCCTGCCTCAGGCAGCGGCTGAGCATGTCCAGGTAGCGCGCCTCGAAGAACTGCAGGTCGAGCTGGCAGCCCGGAAACAGCACGGTGGAAAGGGGGAACAGGGGAAGGTTCATCGGTACCTCAGCTCACTATCGCCACGGCCAGCGGCAGGAACACCGCGCTGGCCACACCCATCAGGCTCATCCCCAGCGCAGCGAAGGCGCCGGCTTCGTCGCTTTCCTGCAACGCCCGCGCGGTGCCCACGGCATGCGCGGTAAGGCCCAGCGCCATGCCCTGGGCAGCGGCGCTGCGCACCCCGACCAGGCGCAGCAGCGAAGGGCCGACGATCGCGCCGATCACGCCGGTGATCATCACGAACACCGCCGCCAGCGCCGCTACGCCGCCGATCTGCTCGGCGACCAGCATGGCGATGGGCGATGTCACCGACTTCGGCGCGAGGGTCATCAGGATCTGCCGCTCCGCACCGAACAACCAGGCGAGCGCCACGCCGCACGCGGTGGCGAACACGCCGGCCACCGCCAGGGTGATGACGATCGGCCAGAACAGCAGGCGAATGCGCCGCAGGTTGAGGAACAGCGGCACCGCCAGCGCCACGGTCGCCGGCCCGAGCAGGACGGTCATGGTCTCGGTGCTCTTGCGGTACTCGGCGTAACTCAGACCGCAGGCCAGCAGGATGGCGATGATTCCGACCATCGACACCAGCACCGGCTGCAGCATCACCCAGCGGCTGCGTTCGTAGGCTGCCAGGGCGAGCTGATACACCGCCAGGGTGATGCCGACGCCGAACAGCGGATGGTGGATCAGCGCCTGCCAGGCGCCCAGCCAGTTGACGTTCATGCGTCCTCCCGGGCACGGCCCTGGCGGCGGATGAGCTTCTCCATCAGCCAGCCGGCGAAGCACAGCGAGATCACCAGCGAAAGGCCCAGCGCGCCGATGATCGCCCAGAAGTCCGCGGCGATTTCGCGTGCGTAAACCATCACGCCCACCGCCGGCACCACCAGGATCAGCGGCAGGTAGCGCAGCAGACTGCTGGCGGCGACGCTCAGCGGTTCGCCCACCTCGCCGCGGGCGAGCATGAAGAGGAACAGCAGCACCAGGCCGATTATCGGGCCGGGTAGCATGGACAGGAACAGCACGTTCAGCGCGGTGCCAAGCATCTGGAACAGCACCAGCCAGGTAAGGCCGCGTAGCAGCATCGGATTCTCCAAGGGCTCGAGGCGCTCATTATAGGCATTCCCCCGCTGCCCTATGACGCGCCATTCGCCGAGGCCATGCGAGCTTGACCGTCCACCGGGTGCGTGCTGATCTGCGACCTCGACAACAACAAGAGCCCCTGGAGGACACATGTCATTCGTACCCGTCGCACAACTCAAGGACCACATCGGCAAGGACCTCGGTCATTCCGACTGGCTGGAAGTCGACCAGACGCGCATCGACCAGTTCGCCGAATGCACCGGCGACCACCAGTTCATCCACGTCGACCCGGAGAAGGCCGGGCAGACACCGTTCGGCAGCACCATCGCCCACGGTTTCCTTTCGCTGTCGCTGATGCCGATGCTCATGGAGGACCGGATGATCCTCCCCGAAGGGTTGAAAATGGCGGTGAACTACGGCCTCGACAGCCTGCGCTTCATCCAGCCGGTCAAGGTCGGCTCCCGGGTGCGCCTGGGACTGAGCCTGACCGATGCCTATGAGAAGAACCCCGGCCAATGGCTGCTCAAGGCACGCGCGGTGATGGAGATCGAAGGCCAGGAAAAACCCGCCTACATCGCCGAGCCGCTGAGCCTCTGCTTCGTCTGAACGGGCCCCGGCGCACCCTGCCACGGGTGCGCCGCGCGTCGCCCGCCCCGCTGCGGCATACTAGGGCCTGTTGCCAGACCGGACCCTCTTCATGCGCCCAGTTCTACCCGCCCTGCTGATCCTCCTGCTCGCCGCCTGCGGCGAGGGCGAGCCGATGAAATCGCCGACTGCACAGTTGCCGGATGGCGGGCGCTACCGCGGCGAGCTGGTGAACGGCCTGCTGCAGGGGCCGGGGCGCATCGACTACGCCAACGGCAGCTACTACGAAGGCAACTTCAAGGACGGCCAGTTCGAGGGCCAGGGCAGTTGGCACGGCGCCGGCGGGGAAACCTACGTCGGCGAGTTCCACCTCGGCCAGTACCACGGCAAGGGCACCTTCACCTACGCCGACGGAAGCCGCTACGAAGGTCTCTTCGACAAGGGCAAGATGCAGGGCCAGGGCACCCTGGAGCAGAACGGCGAAAGCTGGTCGGGTGTGTTCCGCGACGGTGAACTCAACGGTGCGGGGCATTACCGCGGCGCGCACGGCGAGGAATACGGCGGCGCCTTCGAGGATGGCGACTTCCACGGCCAGGGCAGCTATTCCAGCGACGGCGACACCTGGCTCGGCCAGTTCGTCCACGGCCAGCTGACCGGCCAGGGCGAATTCCGTGGCACCGACGGCAGCCGCTACCTGGGCCAGTTCAAGGACTGGCAGTACGACGGCGAGGGCCGCCTGCAACTGGCCGATGGCAGCGTCTACGAAGGAGGCTTCAAGCAGGGCGCCTACGATGGCCCCGGCGTGCTGACGCTGGCCGACGGCAGCACCCGCAAGGGTTCCTGGCAAGCCGGCCAACGCATCCGCGACGAACAGGGCAAGGCGCTGCCGGACCCGCTGGACGTCGGCCTGCTGGAACAGGGCCGGCTGCTCGGCGAAGCCCTCGCGGCGATACCCGCGTCGACCCCGGCCAGCGAACTGTACTCACTGACCCTGGCCGGCGACGGCAAGCAGAGCGTGTTCCTGCGCGAGGCGGACTACGTCGCCGACCTGCTCGGCAAGCGCTTCGGCGCGCGCGGCGTGGTGACCCTGGCCAACCACCGCGATCACCTCGCCGACCGCCCGCTGGCCACCCGCGAGAGCCTCGCTCGCAGCCTGAATACGCTGGCCAAGCGCAGCGGACCGGAAGACCTGCTGTTCATCTACCTGACCAGCCACGGCTCGGCCGACCACCGTCTGAGCCTCGACGTGCCGCGCCTGAACCTGGCGGACCTCTCCGCCACCTCGCTGGCCGAACTGCTGCGCCCGCTCAAGGACCGCTACAAGGTGCTGGTGGTCTCTGCCTGCTATTCCGGTGGTTTCATCCCCCCGCTGAAGGACGACAAGACCCTGATCATCACCGCCGCCCGCGCCGACCGGGTGTCCTTCGGCTGCTCGGAGGAAGCCGACTTCACCTACTTCGGCCGCGCGCTGTTCGGCGAGGCGCTGCAGCAGACCGACGACCTCGCCAAGGCCTTCGAGATCGCCAAGGCGAGAGTCGCCGAACGCGAGCTCGCCGAGCACTTCGAGGCCTCCGAGCCGCAGATCTGGGCACCCAAGGCGGTGCTCGATCGCTGGAATCGCTATCGCGCGGCCCAGAACAAAGCAGCCACTGGCAAACTCTGAAGAAACAGGAGTGGGCGCACCGCGCCGCTGTCACCGGAGGCGAACATGTACCTGACACCGCAGCGCATCCTCATCGCCGGCGCGACCGGCCTGACCGGCGAACACCTGCTCGACCGCCTGCTCGACGAGCCGACCGTGGAGTGCGTGCTGGCACCGACCCGACGCCCGCTGGCCGAGCATCCGCGCCTGCACAACCCGGTCGGCGAACTCGCCGCGCTGCTGCCGCGCCTCGAAGGGCCGGTCGACACTGCCTTCTGCTGCCTCGGTACGACGATCAAGCAGGCCGGTTCGCAGGAGGCCTTCAGCGCGGTCGACCATGAGCTGGTTCTCGCCTTCGCGGAGCGCGCCCGGGCACTGGGCGCGCGACACCTGCTGGTGATCAGCGCGATCGGCGCCGATGCGCAGTCGTCGGTGTTCTACAACCGCGTGAAAGGCGAGACCGAAGCGGCGCTGCTTGCCCAGGACTGGCCTCAACTGACCCTCGCCCGCCCCTCGATGCTGCTCGGCGCGCGCCAGGAATTCCGCCTCGGCGAACGCCTGGCGGCACCGCTCAGCCGGGTGCTGCCGGGCAAATGGCAGGGCATAGAAGCCACGGTGCTGGCCCGCGCGCTGTGGCGCCTGGCGCTGGAGGAACAGCCCGGCGCGCGGATCGTCGAGTCCGACGACCTGCGCCGCCTCGGCCGCTGAACCGCCCGCCTCGGGCGATTGACGGAGCCGGCGCGGAGCGCCAAGGTGGCGTTTTTCGCCAAGGGAGCAGCTGCATGAGCCTGGAGTCCGTCCGCGCCTTCTTCGCCGAAAAGGCGCCCGACCTCACCGTCATCGAACTCGACGACAGCACCGCCACCGTCGCCCTGGCCGCCGCCGCGCACGGCGTCGAACCGGGAATGATCGCCAAAACCCTGGCTTTCCGCGTCGGCGCACGCAACCTGCTGGTGGTGGCCCGCGGCGACGCGCGCATCGACAACCGCAAGATCAAGGAAACCTTCGGCGGCAAGGCCAAGATGCTCGATGCCGAGAGCGTGGTGGCGCTGACCGGCCACCCGGTCGGCGGCGTCTGCCCGTTCGGCCTGGCGACGCCGCTGCCGGTGTATTGCGACGTGTCGCTGCAGGCGTTCGACGAAGTGGTGCCGGCCGCCGGCGCCACCCACAGCGCGGTGCGCCTGGCGCCCCGACGCATCGCCGAACTCACCGACGCAGAGTGGGTGGATGTCTGCCAGGAGGCCAGCCTCGCCTGAGGGCGGCCCCCATCCAACCCTGGAGGTACTTCACGTGAAGCCCTGCCTGCTGATCCTCTGCCCCTCCCCGCCCCGCACCCTGGCGCGACTCGCCGAGCATTTCGCCTGCCACTACGCGCCCGATGCGGAGAGCCGACGCACGGCCATCGCCGACCACGCCGCCTCGATCCAGGTGGTGCTGACCACCGGCGCGGTGGGTCTGGTGGGTGAGGAAATCGCCCGCCTGCCGGCGCTGCAGCTGGTTTCGGCGCTGGGCGTGGGCTACGAGAACATCGACCTGCAGGCCGCGCGCCAGCGCGGCATCGCCCTGTGCAATGGCGCCGGCAGCAACGCCGCCAGCGTCGCCGATCACGCCATGGCCCTGCTGCTGGCGGCGATCCGCGACCTGCGCAACCTCGACATCGCCTGCCGCGCCGGGGTCTGGCGCACGCAGCTACCGGAGCAGGACGGCGTCAGCGGCAAGCGCGTCGGCATCCTCGGCCTCGGCGCCATCGGCGAGCGGATCGCCACGCGCGCACTGGCCTTCGAGATGTCCGTCGGCTACCACAACCGCACACCGAAAGACGCCAGCCCATACCGCTACTTCGACAGTCCGCTGGCGCTGGCGCGCTGGGCCGATTGCCTGGTGGTGGCGATTCCGGGCGGCGCGGCGACCCATCACCTGGTCGGCCGCGAGATGCTCGAGGCGCTGGGCCATGCGGGCTATCTGGTCAACGTCGGCCGCGGCAGCGTGGTGGATACCGCCGCGCTGGCCGATGCGCTGCAGCGCAAGGTCATTCGCGGCGCGGCGCTGGACGTCTACGAAAGCGAGCCCCTGCCACCCCAGGAGCTGGTCGCCCTGGACAACGTCATCCTCTGCCCGCACCTGGGCGGAAACTCGCCGCAGGCGGTGGCGCAGTCGCTGACCCAGTTCATCGAGAACGTCCACCGCCATTTCGCCGGCGAACCGCTGCTGACGCCGCTCTAGGGTCTGGTCACTTCATCGCCGCCCGAGCGGCGCGCAACGCGTGGCGACGGGCAACGCCCGCGGCGTCAGTTGCCGCCGCGCACGCCCAGGCCGACGCCCAGCTCGGTGGCCACGGCGAACGGCAGCAACAGGGTGTCGAGCAGCGCGCTGGCCGGCAGGTCGAGCGCCGCATGGCGCGGGGCCTCGGCGCCGAAACGCTCGTTCGGGCAGCAACCCCCGTGCAATTCATACCAGTCCAGCCGCGTGCCGGCGTAGATCAGCGGCGCGCCGGGCTTGGCCGCGTCCAGCGTGCGCACGCTGGCGCAACCGCCGAGCAGCGACGCGGC
>NZ_DEYR01000009.1:0-29584 GCF_002364635.1 Pseudomonas sp. UBA3153 | reverse complement strand
GATCGGGTAGGAGGCGGCCTCACGGCCGCCGTCCTCCCACACCACCGTGCGTACGGTTCCGTACACGGCGGTTCAGGCCATGCGGTTAAGCCGATTGATCGTATCCAGTATCGAGACCAGTCCAAGTCTGTCCCATAGCTTCTTCGGCAGCGCCTGATTCATATGCGGCGCTCCTGAGTTCCACCACGGGCCTCGGCCATTGACGGCCGACTTGCAGGCACGCTCCTCGCTCAATCCCAGGCGCATCAGGTTGCGCGCCCTCGTAGAGGGCTGCTTCCATTGCCGCCAGATGACACAGCGAAGTTTGTGCCTGACCCAGCCATCCAGCTCTTCCAGTGGACGCTTGCTCTGGCTGAGCTTGAAGTAGCCTGCCCAGCCTCGCAGCACCGGGTTTACCCGCTCGATGACATTCGCCATCTTGTGGCCCCGCACCCCTCGCAGCAGTTCCCTGAGACGGTCGCGCACACGGCGCAGGCTCATGGTTGCCACTCGCAGTCTAGGCTGCGAGTGCCAACTCATCCCATACCCCAGGTAGTCGCATTTCCACGACCCAGCCACGCGACTCTTGTCCCGATTCAGTCTCAGTTTCAGACGGTGATTCAGGAACCGCTCGACACTGGCCAGCACTCGTTCGCCAGCACGCGGACTACGGACATAAATGTTCGCGTCATCGGCATAGCGCACGAAGCGATGGCCTCGCCGCTCCAACTCACGGTCGAGTTCATCGAGCAGGATGTTCGACAGCAGCGGCGAAAGCGGGCCGCCTTGCGGCGCCCCCTCCTGCCGATGGCTGACAACCCCGCCCGACATGACGCCCGCTTCGAGGTAACGGCGGATGAGTCTGAGCACCTGTTTGTCTTCGACATGGCGCTCAACACAGAACATCAGGATGTCGTGGTTGACCCGATCAAAGAACTTCTCCAGATCGAGTTCCACGCAACACCTATGACCCGCCGCCACATGGGTGCGGGCCATCTCGACAGCCTGGTGAGCGCTTCTGCCCGGACGGAAGCCGTAGCTATAGTCCGAGAACAGCGGATCGAAGATCGGCGTGAGCTGTTGCAGCAGGGCTTGCTGGATCAGGCGATCCACGACACTGGGAATGCCCAGTTGCCGCATACCGCCCTGCGGTTTGGGAATTTCGACCGCCCGAACTGCCTGGGGATGGTATTCACCTGCCAGCAGCCTGACCTTCAGGATGGGCCAATACTGTTTCACGTAGCCTGCCAAGTCGGCGACCGTCATGCCATCGGCACCCGGCGCCCCCTTGTTGCTGACCACGCGCTGATACGCACGCTTGAGATTCGCCGGTGCAAGCACCCGCTCCATCAGCGTGTCCGGCTCCGCGTTCGTCCACGTCACCGACGCCGTCGATACCTCTGCGCTGTCAGGCGTCATCCTCGGCCTCTGGCCGGGACTCGGGGTGACAGTCTTCTCTTGGAGAAATTTCTGCATTTCGGTTATCGACGAGACGCTGACGCCTACTGGCGGCATGACCTGTTCGGCCCTTGATGGCGTGGTTGACCGCCACTTACTACGGCCTCGGCTGACTTCTGCACGCCCATCCCGTCGCCTCTCGACAATCGGTAGCACAATGGCAAGCGTACAGATCTCCCAGGGTAATTCGCGCGACCTTCCTGCTTATGCCTGTCGGATCTACGTCGCAGCGTTCCGTGCAAGTATCGGGCTTTGGCGATTATGGCCACCTCACCCCGCTGCGCCGCCTCATCCGCTTCCTGTTCGTCAGGCCAGCATTTTGCCTCGGGCTTCCTTCAGATTCGCAGTCACCCGCGACACCCTTGCCTCTGGCTAACACTTCCCCTTGCCGGGTGTGTAGAGGACTTTCACCTCCAAGTCGCCAGGCTCACCACCACAGTGAACCCGACAGCGCCAGTCACGGCGCTACGCGCCATGCCTGGCGCACCATAAAAAAGCCGCCCAACGGGCGGCTCGAGGCCAGGCAGGCCGGAAGTCAGGGGAACGCGTGGCTCCGTGGCGCTAGTCTACCCGAAGCCCGGCGCCAGGGTGGGCTCAGTCGACGCGCTCGAACTTGAGGTCCCAGACGCCGTGACCGAGGCGCTCGCCGCGGCGCTCGAACTTGGTCACCGGGCGCTCCAGGGGGCGCGGCACGTACTGCCCGTCCGCGGCCTGGTTGCGATAACCAGGCGCGGCGTTCATCACCTCGAGCATGTGCTCGGCGTAGGGGTGCCAGTCGGTGGCCATGTGCAGCACGCCGCCGGGCTTGAGCTTGCTGCGCACCAGTTCGGCGAACGCCGGCTGGACGATGCGCCGCTTGTGATGGCGCGCCTTGTGCCAGGGGTCGGGGAAGAACAGCAGCACGCGGTCGAGGCTGGCATCGGCGACGCACTGGCGCAGCACCTCCAGGGCATCGCAGCTGTACACGCGGACATTGTCCATGCGCTGGGTGAGCAGGCCGTTGAGCAACGCACCGACGCCCGGCCGGTGTACCTCGACGCCGATGAAGTCCTGCTCCGGCGCGGCGGCGGCCATTTCCAGGGTCGAATGGCCCATACCGAAACCGATCTCGAAGGTGCGCGGCGCCTGGCGCCCGAACACCTCATCGAAGTCGCGCAGACCGTCGCCCAGCTCCAGGCCGAACTTCGGCAGACCCTGTTCGAGACCGCGCTGCTGGCCCTCGGTCATGCGTCCGGCACGCATCACGAAGCTCTTGATGGTGCGCATCGGGCGTTCGGCTTCGAGGGCGATGGGGCTTTCGGACGGTTCGGTCATGCGGGTTGTTTCCGTGGCGCGGAGAGGCGCGGCGTACCTGAGGGTGCGCCGCGTTGAAGGAAAGGGCGCGTCGCGCGCGCCCGGGGATTCAGCGGATCAGCCCGTCGAGCGGCGACGAGGCGCTGGCATAGAGCCTCTTCGGCATGCGTCCGGCGAGGTAGGCCAGGCGCCCGGCCTCGATGGCGTATTTCATCGCCTCGGCCATCAGCACCGGCTTCTGCGCGTGGGCGATGGCGCTGTTCATCAGCACCGCCTCGCAGCCCAGCTCCATGGCGATGGTGGCATCGGAGGCGGTGCCGACGCCGGCGTCGACCAGCACCGGAACCGGCGATTCCTCGAGGATGATGCGCAGGTTGTAAGGGTTGCAGATGCCCAGCCCGGTACCGATCAGACCGGCCAGCGGCATCACCGCGATGCAGCCGATTTCTGCAAGCTGACGCGCAATGATCGGGTCGTCACTGGTGTAGACCATCACGTCGAAACCGTCGGCGACCAGGGTTTCCGCCGCCTTGAGCGTTTCAATCACGTTCGGGAAGAGGGTCTTCTGGTCGGCCAGCACTTCCAGCTTGACCAGCTTGTGCCCATCCAGCAGCTCTCGCGCCAGGCGGCAGGTGCGCACCGCCTCGACCGCGTCGAAGCAGCCGGCGGTGTTCGGCAGGATGGTGTAGCGCGACGGCGGAATCACGTCGAGCAGGTTCGGCTCGCCGGGGTTCTGGCCGAGGTTGGTGCGCCGCACGGCGACGGTGACGATCTCCGCGCCGGAGGCTTCGATGGCGGCGCGGGTTTCCTCCAGATCCTTGTATTTGCCGGTGCCGACCAGCAGGCGCGACTGGTAGGTACGACCGGCCAGGACGAAAGGCTTGTCGTTGGGGACTGCGCTCATGGGAAACTCCTCGTGCGGTTAACCGCCACCGATGGCATGGACGACCTCGACCTGGTCGCCTTCGGCCAGCGACGTGCTGGCGTGCTGGCTACGCGGAACGATGTCCAGATTGAGCTCGACGGCCACCCGGCGCCCGACCAGATCGAGGCGCACGAGCAGGTCCGCGACGGTCTGGCCGTCAGGGAGCTCGAAGGATTCGCCGTTCAATTGGATATGCATGGGCTGGAATGGTCGCGATTTTACGGGGTCGGCATTCTAGCCCGATCGCCCCGGTGGACCAAGGGCATCGGGCACCATTCGTCCCGGAACGATCAGGCGGTGAGGCGCCAGGCGCTCAGCCCCAGGCACGCCCAGCCGACCAGGAAGGCCACACCGCCGATCGGGGTGATGATGCCGAGCTTGCCGATACCGACCAGGGTCAGCGCGTAAAGGCTGCCGGAAAACAGCAGGATGCCGAGAACGAAGGCACCGCCGGCGATGCCCAGCAGCCGGCTCGGCGCATGCAGCGAGAGCAGCGCAACGCCGAACAGGGCGAGGGCGTGGATCATCTGGTAATGCACGCCGGTCTGGAACACCGCGAGGTATTCGGCGCTGAGGCGGCTCTTCAGGCCATGCGCCGCGAATGCGCCAAGGGCCACGCCGGTGAAACCGAAGAACGCGGAAAGCATCAGATGCAGGCGCAGCATGTGTAACTCCAGATGGCGGGAATGCGCCGCTATAATGGCGCGCCGCACCGATTATTCCTATTCCGGATCGGACCTGTCGCGACCCTCAGTCGCAGCCTGTCGACCGGCCCACAACGGATTGAGGCCAGCCCATGCTCCGAACGCTGTACCGTCGCCTGGTCAAGCTTCTCCTTGGCTTCGTCGCCCTCAGCGCCCTGCTGGTACTGATACTTCGCTGGGTACCGCCGCCGCTCACGGCGCTGATGGTGGAGCGCAAGATCGAGTCGTGGACCGACGGTGAGCCGATCGATCTGCAGCGCACATGGCGGCCCTGGAAACAGCTGCCGGACGACCTGAAGATCGCGGTGATCGCCGGCGAGGACCAGAAATTCGCCGAGCACTGGGGCTTCGACATCGCGGCGATCCAGGCGGCGATGGCGCACAACGAACGCGGCGGCTCGCTGCGCGGCGCCAGCACGCTGAGCCAGCAGACGGCGAAGAACCTGTTCCTCTGGTCCGGTCGCAGTTGGCTGCGCAAGGGCCTGGAAGTGTGGTTCACCGGCCTGCTGGAGCTGCTCTGGCCGAAGCAGCGCATCCTCGAGGTCTACCTAAACAGCGTCGAGTTCGGTAACGGCATCTTCGGCGCCGAGGCCGCAGCGCAGCATCACTTCGGCATAGGCGCCGCCTACCTCTCGGCGCGCCAGGCCAGTCTGCTCGCCGCAGTGCTGCCGAATCCGCGCGAATGGAGCGCCAGCCGACCCAGCGCCTACGTCAGCCGCCGTGCCAGCTGGATTCGCCAGCAAAGCCGGCAACTGGGTGGCAGCGACTACCTGATGGCGCTCAAAGGCCGGCTGCCCTGAGGCCGTCCCCGGATCAGCGAATCGCAGACAGAAAAAAGCCGCACCCAGGTGCGGCTTTTTCATTATCGGTCGCTTACGCCTGGATCGAGCCCTTGAGCTTGTTCATGGCGTTCTTCTCCAGTTGGCGGATACGCTCGGCGGAGACGTTGTACTTGGCGGCCAGGTCATGCAGGGTCGCCTTCTCCTCGGCCAGCCAACGCTGCTGGAGGATGTCGCGGCTGCGCTCGTCGAGGCCTTCCAGCGCCTCGTAGAGACCGGCGGAGGAACTGTCGCTCCAGTCGGCGTCTTCCATCTGCATGGCCGGGTCGTAGCGGTGGTCTTCGAGGTAGTGCGCCGGCGACTGGAATGCACTGTCGTCGTCGGCATCCGCCGCCGGATCGAAGGCCATGTCGTGGCCGCTCAGGCGACTTTCCATCTCGCGCACTTCACGCGGCTCGACGCCAAGGCTTTCCGCCACGCGCTGCACTTCGTCGTTGTTCAGCCAGGCCAGACGCTTCTTCTGGCTGCGCAGGTTGAAGAACAGCTTGCGCTGCGCCTTGGTCGTGGCGACCTTGACGATGCGCCAGTTGCGCAGGATGAATTCGTGGATCTCGGCCTTGATCCAGTGCACCGCGAAGGAAACCAGACGCACGCCCATTTCGGGGTTGAAGCGCTTCACGGCCTTCATCAGGCCGACGTTGCCTTCCTGGATCAGGTCGGACTGGTTCAGCCCGTAACCGGCGTAGCTGCGTGCGATGTGGACGACGAAGCGCAGGTGCGCGAGCACCATCTGCCGGGCCGCCTCGAGGTCCTGCTGGTAGAAGAGGCGTCCGGCCAGTTCGCGTTCCTGCTCCAGGGTCAGCAGCGGAATGCTGTTGACCGAGTGCACATAAGCCTCCAGGTTCGAGCCTGGGACCAACGCACGCACAGGTTGCAATGAAGTGGTCATTCGAATCCTCCGATTCATCAAACGTCGGGCAGTTTATCACTGCTCGATTGGACTGCAAGACGGTCGCCAAGTTCCTTCCATACCGATTGCTACGGAGCCGTCAACCGATTGAAATATATAGCTTTTATCTATCTAAAAACTGAATCTCGATGATCGAATCAGCGCGGAGCCAGCTCGCGTAGATGGCGCGCCACGGCCAGCCAGGCACCGATGTAACCGAGGAACACCGCCCCCAGCAGCAACGACAGGCCGTCGTCGAGCGGCACGCCGGCAAGGGCGAAGTCGCTGTTGTACAGCCCCGCCAGACGCACCACCGCCTGGTTCAGCCAGTCCAGCCCGAAGGCCAGCACCAGCCAGGCCAGCAACCCCGCGCCCAGGCCGTAGAGCGCGCCCATGTAGAGGAAGGGCCGGCGCACGTAGCTGTCGGTGCCGCCGACCAGCTTGATCACCTCGATCTCGGTACGGCGGTTCTCGATGTGCAGGCGGATGGTATTGCCGATCACCAGCAACAGCGCCAGCACCAGCAGCACCGTGAGGCCGAAGACGAAGCGGTCGCCGAGGCCGAGGATCGCGGTGAGCCGCTCGACCCAGACCAGGTCGAGCTGCGCCTGCTGCACCTTGGGCAGCTCGGACAACGCCTGGCGCAGCGCCTCCAGGGCGGCCTTGTCGATCTCGTTTGGAGTCACCAGGACAACGCCAGGCAGCGGATTGTCCGGCAACTCCTTGAGCGCCTGGCCGAGGCCGGACTGCTGCTGGAACTCGTCCAGCGCGCGTTGCCGGCTGATCCACTCGGCGTCCGCCACGCCCGGCATCGTGGCGATGTTGTCGCGCATCGCCTCGCCATCCTTGTCGGTGGCGTCCATCTGCAGGTAAAGGGAAATCTGCGCGGCGCGCTGCCAGGAACCGCCCAGCCGCTCGACGTTGCTTAGCAGCAGCGACAGGCCCATCGGCAGGCTCAGGGCGATGGCCATCACCAGGCAGGTGAAGAAGCTGCCGATCGGTTGCCGGCCGAGGCGCAGCAGGCTGTCCACCAGGCTGGCGCGATGGCTTTCCAGCCAGGCGTGCAGCAACGTACGGAAGTCCGGGCCGTCGTCGTGGTGCTGCGGCTCCGGCTGCTGCTTACGCGCCGCGCCGACGCGCTCGGACGGCTTGGGTGGCGGCATGCGGGTGGCGCTCATGCGGCCTCCCCGTCGCCGATCAGGCGTCCGCGCTGCAGGGTCAGCATGCGATGGCGCATGCGCGCGATCAGCGCCAGGTCGTGGCTGGCGATCAACACCGTCGTGCCGAGGCGGTTGATGTCCTCGAACACGCCCATGATCTCCGCAGCGAGGCGCGGGTCGAGGTTACCGGTGGGTTCGTCGGCGAGCAGCAGCGCCGGGCGATGCACCACCGCGCGGGCGATGCCGACGCGTTGCTGCTGGCCGGTGGACAGGTCGGCCGGATACAGCTCGGCCTTGTCGTGCAGGCTGACGCGCTCCAGCGCGGTGCCGACGCGTTCGGCGATCTCGTCGCGGCCCAGGCCGAGGATCTGCAGCGGCAGTGCGACGTTGTCGAACACCGTGCGATCGAAGAGCAGCTGGTGGTTCTGGAACACCACGCCGATCTGCCGGCGCAGGAACGGAATCTGCGCGTTGGTGATGGTCGACAGATCCTGTCCGGCGAGCAGCAGCTTGCCGGTGGTGGGTCGTTCCATCGCCAGCAGCAGCCGCAGCAGGGTGCTCTTGCCGGCACCGGAATGGCCGGTGACGAAGAGGAATTCGCCGCGCTTCACACGGAACGACAGCTCGTGGATGCCGACGTGGCCATTGGGATAGCGCTTGCCGACCTGATCGAAACGGATCATGCAGGGGTTTTCTCCGAGAACAGCGCCTTGACGAAGGCTTCGGCCTCGAAGTCGCGCAGGTCGTCGATGCCTTCGCCGACACCGATGTAGCGGATCGGCAGACCGAACTGCTTGGCCAGGGCGAAGATCACCCCGCCCTTGGCGGTGCCATCGAGCTTGGTCAGGGCCAGGCCGGTGAGCGCGACCGCCTGGTTGAACTGCTTGGTCTGGTTGATCGCGTTCTGCCCGGTGCCGGCGTCAAGCACCAGCAGCACCTCGTGCGGCGCCGCCTCGTCGAGCTTGCCGATCACCCGGCGGACCTTCTTCAGTTCTTCCATCAGGTTGTCTTTGGTGTGCAGACGCCCGGCCGTGTCGGCGATCAGCACGTCGACGCCGCGCGCCTTGGCGGCCTGCACCGCATCGAAGATCACCGAGGCGGAATCAGCGCCGGTGTGCTGGGCGATCACCGCGATGTTGTTGCGCTCACCCCACACCTGCAGCTGTTCCACGGCCGCGGCGCGGAAGGTGTCGCCGGCGGCGAGCATGACCTTCTTACCTTCGAGCTGGAGCTTCTTCGCCAGCTTGCCGATGGTGGTGGTCTTGCCGGCACCGTTCACGCCGACCACAAGGATCACGTACGGGCGGATTTGCGCCGGAATCCGCAGCGGCTGTTCGACCGGAGCGAGCAGCGCGGCCAGTTCGTCCTGCAGCGCCTTGTACAGCGCGCCGCTGTCGGCCAGCTCCTTGCGCGCCACGCGCTTGGTCAGGCTCTGCATGATCGCCGAGGTGGCCTCGACGCCGACGTCGGCGGTCAGCAGGCGGGTTTCCAGTTCGTCGAGCAGGTCGTCGTCGATCGCCTTCCTGCCGAGAAACAGGCTGGCCATGCCTTCGCCGAGACTGGCGCTGGTCTTCGACAGGCCCTGACGGAGACGGGCGAAGAAACCGGCCTTGTCGACGGGTTTGGCGACTTCAACCGGCGCAGCGGCGAGAGCAGGAATGATCGGCTCGGGCTCGGCGACGACTGCCTGCGGCAAGGGCGCGGGCTCTGGTTCGGCCAGGCTTTCAGGCAGGTTTTCCAGCACCAACGGCTGCGGCGCGCTGGCGCTCGGCAACGCCTCGGCGGGAATTTCTTCGAGGCTCGGCTCGGCCTCCGGCTGCGGCGCGGCCGGGGTCGGCTCGGCGCTGTCCTGCGGCTTCTTGCGCAGCCAGCCGAACAGGCCTTTCTTCTCTTCCGGAGCGACCGGGGGCTTCTTGTCGTCGTTGGAACCAAACATGGGGACGGGTATCTCAAGGGAGCGCCGCGCCAGCGGGCTCGTCCAAACATAAAGAGGGCGTCGGCCGAACGGGGCGAAACGAAAGGGACGACACACCTGGCGACTCGAGCAGGTTTTCCGCCACCCGCGAAGGCAGCGTCGCAGGGCGGCCCCGACAGGCATGGCCGCCGGGAAAATGGATGCGTATCCTAGCACCTCCTCGCCCGCTGAGGCTAAGACCCGGCGGCCCGCCCGAAAGGTCCATTCGATGAACAAAGCGCTTCTCTGCCGTGTCGCCGGTGTGCTCCTCGGCGCCCTCTGCATGCCGCTGCCGCTGCTGGCCGCGGAACCCTCGCCCACCCACGAATTCAGCCTCGACAACGGCCTCAAGGTCCTGGTCCGCGAGGACCACCGCGCCCCCGTGGTGGTCTCCCAGCTCTGGTACAAGGTCGGCTCGAGCTACGAACAGCCGGGTCGCACCGGGCTCTCTCACGCCCTAGAACACATGATGTTCAAGGGCAGCCGCAAGCTCGGCCCGGGCGAGGCCTCGCTGATCCTGCGCGACCTCGGCGCCGAGGAAAACGCCTTCACCAGCGACGACTACACCGCCTACTACCAGGTGCTGGCGCGCGATCGCCTGAACGTCGCCCTCGAGCTGGAAGCCGACCGCATGGCCGGGCTCAAGCTGCCGGCCGACGAGTTCAGCCGCGAGATCGAAGTGATCAAGGAAGAACGCCGCCTGCGCACCGACGACAAGCCGAACGCCCTCGCCTTCGAGCGCTTCAAGGCCATGGCCTACCCGGCCAGCGGCTACAGCATTCCCACCATCGGCTGGATGGCCGACCTTGAGCGCATGCAGATCGACGAACTGCGCGCCTGGTACCAGAGCTGGTATGCGCCGAACAACGCCACCCTGGTGGTGGTCGGCGATGTCAGCGCCGACGAGGTCAAGGCGCTCGCCCAGCGCTGGTTCGGCAACATCCCGAAACGCGCGGTGCCCTCTTCCAAACGTCCGCTGGAGCTGGCGGAACCCGGCGAGCGGCGCCTGACGCTGCACGTCAAGACCCAGCTGCCGAGCCTGATCATGGGTTTCAACGTGCCGGGCCTGGCGACCGCCAAGAATCCGCGGGAGGTCAATGCCCTGCGCCTGATCGGCGCGCTGCTCGACGGCGGCTACAGCGCACGACTGCCGTCGCGGCTGGAGCGTGGCGAGGAGCTGGTTTCCGGCGCGTCAGCCTGGTACGAGGCCTATACCCGCGGCGACAGCCTGTTCGTCGTCAGCGCCACGCCCAACGTGCAGAGGGGCAAGACCCTGGCCGACACCGAAGCCGGCGTCTGGCGCCTGCTCGACGAGCTGAAGAAAACCCCGCCGTCCGCCGAGGAACTGGCCCGTGTCCGCGCCCAGGTGATCGCTGGGCTGGTCTACGAGCGCGACTCGATCACCAGCCAGGCCAACACCATGGGTCAGCTCGAAAGCGTCGGTCTGTCCTGGAAGCTGATGGACCAGGAGCTCGCCGATCTCGAAGCCGTCACCCCGGCGGATATCCAGGCCGCCGCCAGCACCTATTTCACCCGCACGCGGCTGAGCGTCGCCCACGTTCTGCCCGAGGAAGCCCACGATGAGTGAGTCCAACAACGACCTGCGCCACAGCCTGTTCGGCCTCGTCCTGATCATTCTCATCGTGCTGCTGGCCGTGTACGTCAACCATGACCGCCAGCCCGCCGCGCAAGCCGTGCCACACCAGAGCGAAGCGCAGGCCAGGCTCGAGTCGCTGGCCGAGCTGGACAAGAAGGCGCCGAGCTACCGCAACCTGGACATCCAGAGCTGGCAGACCGCCGAGGGCGCCAAGGTGCTCTTCGTCGAGGCCCGCGAGGTGCCGATGTTCGACCTGCGCCTGACCTTCGCCGCTGGCAGCGCCCAGGACGGCGACGTGCCCGGCCTGGCCACGCTGACCAACGCGATGCTCAACGAAGGCGTCGCCGGCAAGGATGTCGGCGCCATCGCCGAAGGCTTCGAGGGCCTGGGTGCCGACTTCGGCAACGGCGCCTACCGCGACATGGCCATCGCCAGCCTGCGCAGCCTGAGCGCGGTCGACAAGCGCGAGCCGGCGCTGGCGCTGTTCGCCGAAGTGATCGGCAAGCCGACCTTCCCCGCCGACTCGCTGGCGCGGATCAAGAACCAGTTGCTGGCCGGCTTCGAGTACCAGAAGCAGAACCCCGGCAAGCTGGCCGGCGATGCGCTGTTCGAGCGCCTCTACGGCGACCACCCCTACGCGCACCCCAGCGACGGCAACGAGGCGACCCTCCCGGCGATCAGCCTGGAACAGCTGCGCGCCTTCCACCAGAAGGCCTACGCCGCCGGCAACGTGGTCATCGCACTGGTCGGCGACCTCTCGCGCAGCGAGGCCGAAGCCATCGCCGCGCAGGTCTCCAGCGCCCTGCCGAAAGGTCCGGCACTGGAGAAGATGGCCGAACCGCAGGCGCCGAAACCCGGCCTCAGCCATATCGAGTTCCCCTCCAAACAGACCCACATCCTGCTCGCCCAGCTCGGCATCAAGCGCGGCGACGCGGATTACGCGGCGCTGTTCATGGGCAACCAGATTCTCGGCGGCGGTGGCTTCGGCACCCGGCTGATGAAAGAGGTGCGCGAGAAACGCGGCCTGACCTACGGCGTCAGCTCCGGCTTCTCCGGCATGCAGGCGCGCGGCCCGTTCATGATCAGCCTGCAGACCCGCGCCGAGCAGAGCGAAGGCACGCTCGGGCTGGTCCAACAGATCGTCCGCGACTACCTCGCCGAAGGTCCCACGCAGAAGGAACTCGACGACGCCAAGCGCGAGCTGGCCGGCAGTTTCCCGCTGACCACCGCGAGCAACGCCGACATCGTCGGCCAACTGGGCGCCATGGGTTTCTACGACCTGCCGCTGAGTTATCTGCAGGACTTCATGAACCAGGCCCAGGCGCTGAGCGTCGAACAGGTCAGGGCGGCGATGGCGAAACACCTCTCCGCCGATGACTTCGTCGTCGTCACGGCCGGCCCCACGGTGGCGCAGAAGCCGTTGCCGGCGCCGACCGACAAACCCGCCGAACAGCCCCTCGGGGTCCCGGAGCACTGATGCGCGGACAGACCGTCAAACCCTCGCGTAGCGCCGCAAAGCCCCATGGCGGCACGGGATCGCTGCGCATCATCGGCGGCGAATGGCGCAGCCGGCGTTTCGCCTTTCCCAACGGCCCGGCCCTGCGGCCGACCCCGGACCGGGTTCGCGAGACGCTGTTCAACTGGCTGGCGCCGTACATCGAGGGCGCACGCGTGCTGGATGCCTACACCGGCAGCGGCGCGCTGTTCCTCGAAGCGCTGTCGCGCGGCGCCGGGCAGACCCTGGCGCTGGACACCAACGGCGAGGCGCTGGCCGCGCTGCGCCAGCACCTCGACACCCTGGCCTGCGGGCGCGGGCAACTGGTCCAGGGCGACGCCCTGCGTTACCTCGAAAACCAGGCCGCGCAGCCGTTCGACGTGGTCTTCCTCGATCCGCCCTTCCACCAGAACCTGCTGCAGACCAGCTGCGAGCTGCTGGAAAACCGCGGCTGGCTGGCCGAACACGCATGGATCTACACCGAAAGCGAAGGCGCCCCGTCAAGCCTGCCAATGCCCGCCAACTGGCGCCTGCACCGCGAAAAGAACGCCGGCCAGGTGCATTACGCGCTCTGGGAGCGCGGCTAGCGAACTCTGGAGTCTGGTCTAGCCGGCATCAACGGCTCAGCCAGCGCATCACCAGCCGGTTCATCCACGGCGGCGACAGCTGCCCGGCCCAGTAAAGTGCCTTGAACTGCGCGCCTATCGGCCGGTGCACGGCATCGCAGGTGGTGTGCCGCCAGGCCGCCTCGGCGATCGTCTCCGGTCCCATGCGCAACCCAAGCCTGAGCAGCACTGGCGGCTCGAAGATTTGCCGGGTGACCATCGGCGTGCGCACGAAGGGCGGCATCAGGTCGGCGACGCGAATCCCGTGTGGCCGCCACTCCAGCTCCAGCGCCTCGGTCAATCCGCGCACGGCGAATTTCGACGCCGAATAGCTGGCCATCTGGGGCACGCCGTAGAGCCCGGACGCGAAGCCCATGTTCAGCACCTGCGCCCCCGGCGTTCGCTGCAAGTGGGGAAACGCGGCATGGCAACAGTTGATCAGCCCCTCCACGTTGATCGCGACGATGCGTCCGTGCTCCTCGGCGGTGATCTCGGCGAAGGCGCCGAAACGCAGAATGCCGGCGCAGTTGAACAACATGCGCAGGTGGCCGCCACAGGCTTCGGCAAAAGCGCCCAGCGCCGCGTCCACCGCCGGCCTGTCCAGCACATCCAGCTCGGCATGCCAGGCACCCTCCAGTTCCCCGGCCAGCGCGGCCAGTGCCGCGCCATCGCGATCGAGCAGGCCGACGCGCCAGCCACGCGCATGGAACAGCCGCGCCGTGGCGGCGCCGATACCGGAGGCGGCGCCGGTAATGAGGATGCTGTTCATCCCCGGTGCGACGAAACGCGCCACCTCGTCCAGCGCCCGATCGGCCACCGCCAGCACGCCGGCATGCGCCTGGAACACGTGCCAGCAGCCGAGGTAACGCTGCAGGCTTAGGCTCACGCCCGCCGCCCGCGCGCGCTCGGCCAGGCGCAGGCTGTCATTGCGCAGGATCTCGTCCTCGCCGACCTGGATCAGCAGCGGCGGCAGACCGGAAAGATCGGCATTCAGCGGCGATAGCTCGGGCGCCTCGCGCGGGATGTGCGGCGGGAAGAACGCGCGCGCCGCCTGTTCGATCCACGCCGCCGAGAGCAGGGGATCGCCGGCCGCCGGGGCGTGCCGTTCGCTGCCGCCGGCATCGGTCAGCGGCGAGAACAGCACGAGCGCGGCGGGCAACGGCAAACCCCGCGCCTTCAGCGCGAGCGCGGTGATCAGCGCCAGGTGGCCGCCGGCGGAATCCCCGGCGAAGACGATCCGCGCCGCCGGCGTACCCTGCTCCAGCAGCGCCGCGTAAGCCGCCAGCGCATCCTCCAGCGCCGCCGGATAGGGATGTTCGGGCGCCAGCCGGTAGTCCAGCGCGCAGACGTCGGCACCGCAGCGCCTGGCCAGGTTCGCGGTGATCGAGCGATGGGTGGCCGGCGAGCCGATGACGTAGGCGCCGCCGTGCAGGTACAGCAGCACCTGGCCGCCGCCCTGCGGCACGCGCGACCATTCGCAAGGCACGCCGCCGATGCTCCCGCGCTGGCGACGAACGCCGCGCGGAGTCAGCGTCGCCGCGGCGAGCACGCGAAGCACCAAGCGCTGCCCGGCAATCGGCATCGGCGGGCGGATCAGCCCGCGAAACAATAGGCGCAGGGTACCGCGCAGCAACCCGCCGAGCAGACGCTGGGACGCGCCCGCGGACGCAGGGATATCAACGGACGAGGTCATAATCGGTGAACTCCGGTAGGCGGGTCTGCTGGCGGTAACGGAAGGTGAAGCCCGGCCAGTTGTTGGTGTTCTTACCGGCGGCGGTCTTGTACCAGCTGTGGCAGCCGCGCTCCCACACGGTGTGCCGCACGTCCTCCTGCAGGCGCTGGTTGAACGCGGCCTGCACCTGCGGCTTGAGGTCGAGGTAGCGCAACCCGTCGAGGCGGCGCAGGCAGGCCAGCACATAGGAAAACTGGCTCTCGAGCATGTAGAGGATCGAGTTGTGGCCGAGGTTGGTGTTCGGTCCGTAGAGGATGAACAGGTTGGGGAAGCCGGCGACGCTGATGCCTTTGTAGGCCTCGGCGCCGTCCTTCCAGGCGGCGCCGAGCTCGCGTCCGTCGAGGCCGTACAGCCGCATGGGGGCGAGGAATTCGGTGGCGGCGAAGCCGGTGCCGTAAATGATCGCGTCGACCTCGCGCAAGCGGCCGTCGGCAGTGACCACGCCGCTCGGGACCACCTCGCGGATCGCCGTATCCACCAGTTCCACGTTGCTTCGCGCCAGCGCCGGGTAGAAGTCGTTGCTGATCAGGATGCGCTTGCAACCCAGCGGATAGTCCGGCTGCAGCCGCCGGCGCAGCGCCGGATCGGCGATGCTGCGGCGCAGGTGCCAGAGAAAACGCAGGCGCATCACCTTCATCAGCGGCGGAAACACCGAGAAGGCCAGCACCCGCGCCTCGTGCTGCACGTACTTGAGGCCGCGGTCGAGGCGCTGCAGCCACGGCAGGCGCGCCTTCAGGCGACGCTCCCAGGGTGCGTAGGCGCGATCCGGCTTGGCGATCACGTAGGCGGCGCTGCGCTGGAACAGATGCAACCGGGCGACCTCGCCGGCGATCGCCGGCACGAACTGGATCGCGCTGGCACCGGTGCCGATCACCGCCACCCGCTTGCCGCGCAGGTCCAGGCCATGCCGCCAGTGCGCCGAATGGAAGCGTTCCCCGGCGAAGCGCTCCAGTCCGGGAAGCGACGGATACAGCGGCCGACTGAGCTGGCCGGTGGCGCTGACCAGCGCCCGCGCGGCGTAACGCCGGTCCTCGCCGTCAAGCACATTCCAGACGCCGGCTTCTGCGTCGAAGCGCGCCTCGGCGACCTCACAGCCGAAGCGGATGAACGGCCGCAGCCGGTACTTCGCCACGCACTGCTGCTGGTAGGCGAGGATCTCCGCCTGCGGGGCGAACTTGCGCGACCAGTCGGCCTTCGCCTCGAAGGAGTAGGAATACAGGTGCGAGGGCACGTCGCAGGCGGCGCCAGGGTAGTGGTTGTCGCGCCAGCAGCCGCCGATGTCGTCGGCCTTCTCGAGTATCAGGAAGTTTTCAATGCCGGCCTGGCGCAGTTTGATCGCCAGACCCAGGCCGGCGAAACCGGCGCCGATGATCAGCACGCGCAGGGGCGCCGGGGGGTGGGGATTATTGTTCATTGTTCTCTCCCATCGTTGGACCGAGCAGTCCGGCGCGATCCCTCCGCAGCGAGGCGGATGCCACCATCCTAGCCATTCGCGGCGATCGTGCCAGCGACGTGCCCGGCAACAGTCCCACGCGGTAGCATGACGCCGATAAAACCTCCCGAGGATTGTCCCCGCATGCCCGACGCCCCCTTCCAGCCCGCCTGGTGGCTGCCCGGCCCGCACCTGCAGACGCTGTGGTCGCCGTTCTGCCGCAGGCCGCAGCCGCTCGAGCGCCAGCGTGAGCGGCTATGGCTGGAGGACGGCGATTTCATCGATCTCGACTGGCACGGCCCGCACGACACCGAGGCGCCGCTGGTGCTGGTGCTGCACGGACTCACCGGCTCGTCCGCCTCGCACTATGTGATGGGCCTGCAGGGGCGCCTGGGCGAGAACGGCTGGGCCAACGTGGCGATCAACTGGCGCGGCTGCTCGGGCGAGCCGAACCTGCTGCCGCGCGCTTATCACTCCGGCGCCAGCGACGACCTCGGCGCGGTCATCGAACACCTGCAGCGCAAGCGTCCGCTGGCGCCGCTGCACGCGGTGGGCTATTCGCTGGGCGGCAACGTGCTGCTCAAATACCTCGGCGAGCGCGCCGCGAACTGCCCGCTGCGGGGCGCCGTGGCGGTGTCGGTGCCCTTTCGCCTGGACCAGTGCGCCGACCGCATCGGCCTGGGCTTTTCGCGCGTCTACCAGGCGCATTTCATGCGCGCCATGCTCGCCTACGTGAAGGACAAGCAGCATCTCTTCGCCCACCAGGGCATGGCCGACCGGCTGTCGGTGATGGAGAAGCTCGGTCCGCTGGACGATGTGCGCACCTTCTGGGATTTCGACGGACGCATCACCGCGCCGCTGCACGGATTCGCCGATGCGCAGGATTACTACCGGCGCTCGTCGAGCCGCTATTTCCTCGGCGACATCCGCGTGCCGACGCTGATCATCCAGGCCGCCGACGATCCGTTCGTCTTCGCCCACAGCGTGCCGACGGTGGACGAGCTATCGGCCAGCACCACCCTGGAGCTGCAGGCGAAAGGCGGGCACGTCGGCTTCGTCGAGGGCTCGCCGCGGCGTCCGCTGTACTACCTGGAGCGCCGCATCCCGCAGTGGCTGGCGCAGTTGGCGAAGCGCTAGCCAGGCGCTGTTCCCATCCACGTCGCTCCGCCGGTGGAACGATGAAGCGTGATCCACCCTACGTCCTGGACAGCTATTCCTGCCCGAGCACTCGTTCCAATGGCACGAATAGACGGTCGTAGAGCCGATCCACCGCACCCTGCGCGGCGGGGGTGAGGTAGCCGCCTTCCAGCGCCAGCACTTGGTAGACGCCACGCCGCATCAGGTCCTCGTCGAGCTCGGCGGAGGCGCCGCGCACGGTGCAGAGGAAGCGCACCCAGGAGGTCATCATGATCCAGGCATTCAGGCTCAGCGCCTCCACCTGCGCCGGACTCATGCTCAGGATGCCGGCCTCGACGAAGCCGGCGTAGATGGCCTGCACGTGGGTCAGGCAGCGCTGGGCAAACTGCCGGTAGCGCTCGGCCAGCGCGGCGTCGGTTTCCAGCAGGTGTTCGAGGTCGCGGTGGAGGAAGCGGTAGTGCCACATCGCGGCGAGCGCCGCTTCCAGATAGAAGGTCTTGTCGTCCACCGTCAGCGCGCGCTCCGGACGGCGCAGGAAGACATCCACGCGGCTTTCGTACTCGGCGAACAACTCGGCGATGATCGCCTGCTTGTTGCGGAAGTGGTAGTACAGGTTGCCCGGCGAAATCTGCAGGTGCGCGGCGATGTGGTTGGTGGTCACGCTGCGTTCGCCCTGCGCGTTGAACAGTTGCAGGCTGGCCTGGACGATGCGCTCGCGGGTCTTGGGTGCTGGCGGCATGGCTCGCTCGATGGGGGCAGGTGGGCACAAGGTACAACGCGGGGCGCATGGGCACACCTCCACGGATCGGCCGCACCCGCTTTTGGTTGGCTGGCGCGGTTCGCGCCGGGCGCCCAGGCTCCACTCGACAAGCGCGGGCGCCCCGACATTTGACACTTTAGAGCAATTGCTCTAAAAATTCCCGAACGACAATAACAACCGCCCCGCCAAGGTGCCGCCATGCCCGCCGATCTCGCCCTGATCACCCCGCTGCCGTCCGTCCACCCCCAGGATGCCGGGCCGCTGGAAGCGCTTCTCTCCCGGCAACGCGCCGCCTTTCGGGCCGATCCGATGCCTTCCGCCGAGGCGCGCATCCGCCGCCTCGGCGATCTGCACCGGTTGCTGCTCGATGAACAGCAGGCGATCGTCGCCGCCATAAACGCGGACTTCGGCAACCGCTCGGCCGATGAAACCCTGCTCGCCGAAATCATGCCCTGCCTGCACGGCATCGCTTATGCCCGCAAGCGCCTGCGCAAATGGATGAAGCCCTCGCGGCGCGCCGTGGGGCTGCAGTTCCAGCCGGCCAGCGCCCAGGTGGTTTACCAGCCGCTGGGAGTGATCGGCGTGATGGTGCCGTGGAACTACCCACTGTTTCTCGCCCTCGGTCCGGCGATAGGCGCGCTGTCGGCGGGTAACCGGGTGATGATCAAGATGAGCGAATCGACACCCGCCACCTCGCGCCTGCTCAAGACCCTGCTGGCGAAGATCTATCCGGAAGACCTGGTGGCGGTGGTCGAGGGCGACGTCGAGGTGGGCATCGCCTTCTCGCGCCTGGCCTTCGACCACCTGTTGTTCACCGGCGCCACGGGCATCGGCCGCCAGGTGATGCGCGCGGCGGCGGACAACCTCGTGCCGGTGACTCTCGAACTGGGCGGCAAGTCTCCGGTGATCATCAGCGCCGAGGCGCCGATGGCGCAGGCCGCCGAGCGCATCGCCTGGGGCAAGACGCTGAACGCCGGGCAGACCTGCATCGCCCCGGACTACGTGCTGGTGCCGCGGGCGCGCCTGCAGGAATTCGTCGCCGCCTACCGCGAGGCGGTGCAGCGCTTCTTCCCGGCGCTGGAGAACAATCCGGACTACACGACGATCATCAACCCGCGCCAGCTGGCCCGGCTCAACGACTACCTGAGCGATGCCCAGGCACATGGCGCAACCCTGCTGCCGCTGTTCCCGCAGAGCCAGGGCGCGCGCCTGGCGCACACCCTGCTGCTGGACGTGAACGACGAGATGCGCGTGATGCAGGACGAGATCTTCGGTCCGCTGCTGCCGGTGATTCCCTACGGGACGCTCGACGAGGCGCTGGACTACGTCAACGCGCGGCCACGCCCGCTGGCGCTGTACTTCTTCGGCTACGACAAGGCCGAGCAGCGCCGCGTGCTGGCGCAGACCCACTCGGGCGGCGTCTGCCTCAACGACACCCTGCTGCACGTCGCGCAGGACGACGTGCCCTTCGGCGGCGTCGGCCCCTCGGGCATGGGCCACTACCACGGCCACGAGGGATTCCTCACCTTCAGCAAGGCCAAGGCGGTGTTCAGCAAACCGCGCTTCAACGCCGCGCGGATGATCTACCCGCCCTACGGCAAGGCGATCCAGAAGCTGGTCTACAGACTGTTCATCCGCTGACCCGGTGCGGCGAACCCTAGAGCGACCACACGAATGACCAACACCACGCTTTCCACCCCGGCGCTCAGCCGCCGCGGCCTGCTCAGGGTCGGCCTGGTCGGCTCGGCGTTCCTCGCCACCGCCGGCTTCGGCGCCGCGCTCAGCGGTTGTTCGGCGAGCAGCCCGGCCAGCGGCTATACCGTGCTGCGCGAAACCGACCTGCCCTTTCTCCGCGCACTGATCCCGGTAATGCTCGAAGGCGGGGTGCCTGCCGCGCAGATGCCCGCGGCGATCGACGGCACCCTGCAGAGCCTCGACTACAGCCTCGACCACCTCTCCCCGGAACTGCTCACGCTGACCCTGCAACTGTTCGACGTGCTCGCCCTGCCGATCACCCGCGGGCCGCTGACCGGCGTGTGGGGCAGTTGGGACAACGCCGGAGCCGACGACATCCGCCAGTTCCTCGCACGCTGGCAGGACAGCTCCATCTCCCTGTTGCGCATGGGCCACGAGTCCCTGCTCAAGCTGGTGATGATGGCCTGGTACAGCCGCCAGGAGTCCTGGGCGCATTGTGGCTATCCCGGCCCGCCGACGATCTGACGATGGCGGCGCATCGCCCGTCCGCCCGCAGGCGCGCTGTGAATTCGGACCCCATAAGAACAAGAGAGAAGCCTGAATGCCCGTACCCGATCCGTTCCGCGAAGGCCTGGCCCGCGGCTGGAAGACCCACGACGGCTCACGCCTGGAAAACGACCTGACCCTGGAATGCGACGTGGCCATCGTCGGCACCGGCGCCGGCGGCGGCACCACGGCGGAAATCCTCAGCGCCGCCGGCTACAAGGTGCTGCTGATCGAGGAAGGTCCGCTGAAGACCAGCAGCGACTTCAAGATGCAGGAGGCCGAGGCGTACCCGAGCCTCTATCAGGAAGGCATCGGCCGGATGAGCAAGGACGGCGCCATCGTCATCCTCCAGGGTCGCGCAGTGGGCGGCACCACGCTGGTCAACTGGACCTCCAGCTTCCGCACCCCGGAGCCGACCCTCGAACACTGGGCAAGCGAGTACGACGTCAGGGGCCACAGCGCCGCCGAGATGGCGCCTTGGTTCGCGCGGATGGAAGAACGCCTCGGCGTGACTCCCTGGGCACTGCCGCCGAACGGCAACAACGACGTGCTACGCATGGGCTGCGAGACGCTCGGCTATCACTGGAAAGTCATCCCGCGCAACGTCCGTGGTTGCTGGAACATCGGTTACTGCGGCATGGGCTGCCCGACCAACGCCAAACAATCGATGCTGGTGACGACCATTCCGGCAACCCTCGACAAGGGCGGCGAGCTGCTCTACCTGGCTCGCGCCGACAAACTGCTGCTCGACGGCGACAAGGTCACCGGGTTGAGCTGCCAGGCGCTGGACGCACGCTGCGTGGCGCCGACCGGGCGACGCATCACGGTCAAGGCGCGGCATTACGTGCTCGCCGGCGGCGGCATCAACACCCCGGCGATCCTCCTGCGCTCCGCCGCGCCGGACCCGCACGGGCGCACCGGCAAGCGCACCTTCCTGCACTTGGTGAACTTCTCCGCCGCGCAGTTCGAGCAGGTCATCAATCCGTTCTACGGGGCGCCGCAGTCGATCTATTCGGACCATTTCCAGTGGGACGACGGCCCCACCGGGCGGATGTCCTTCAAGCTCGAAGTGCCGCCGCTACAACCGGCGCTGTCCTCCACCCTGCTCGGCCGCTTCGGCGAGGAAAACGCGCTGCGCATGGAACAGTTGCCGCACACCAACGTGATGCTCGCCCTGCTGCGCGACGGCTTCCACCCGCAGAGCACGGGCGGCAGCGTGGAGCTGCGCGGCGACGGCTCGCCGGTGCTCGATTATCAGGTCAGCGACTACGCCTGGGACGGCCTGCGCCGGTCCTTCCAGACCATGGCCGAGATCCAGTTCGCCGCCGGCGCCAAGGCGGTGCTGCCGCTGCACGCCGACGCCAACTACGTGACCACGCCAAAGGCCGCGCGCGAGCTGATCGACGGCCTGCGCCTGGAGCTGTTCCGCACGCGCCTGGGCAGTGCCCACGTGATGGGCGGCTGCGCCATGGGCGAGGACCCCAAACGGGCGGTGGCCGACAGCCTGGGCCGGCATCACCAGTTGCAGAACCTGTCGATCCACGACGGCTCGCTGTTCCCCACCAGCATCGGCGCCAACCCGCAGCTGTCGGTCTACGGGCTCACCGCCCAGCTGGCCACGCACCTGGGCGAGCGGCTGAAGGCGTGAGCCGCGCAGCACCGCTTCGGCGCGGCGCGCATCCCGCCCATTCGCCACAAGAATGCCGACGATCACGCCATCGCGCCCCGCTTGGCCGCTCCGGCCTGCTGCGCTACCATCCGGGTCCCCTTGATCCTGCCAGGACATCGCGATGAACCGAGTGCTGTACCCGGGTACGTTCGACCCCATCACCCAGGGGCACGGCGATCTCATCGAACGCGCATCGAAACTGTTCGACAGCGTGGTCATCGCCGTCGCCGCCAACCCGAAGAAGAACCCGCTGTTCCCCCTGGAGCAACGCGTCGAACTGGCCCGCGAAGTGACCCGGCACCTGCCCAACGTCGAGGTGGTCGGCTTCTCCACGCTGCTGGCGCATTTCGTCAAGGAGCAGCAGGCCAACATCATCCTGCGCGGCCTGCGCGCGGTGTCCGACTTCGAGTACGAATTCCAGCTGGCGAACATGAACCGTCAACTGGCGCCGGACGTGGAGAGCCTGTTCCTCACGCCGTCGGAGCACTACTCCTACATCTCCTCGACGCTAGTCCGCGAGATCGCCAACCTCGGCGGCGACATCACCAAGTTCGTTCATCCGGCGGTCGCCCGGGCCCTCGCGCAACGCTTCAAGCGCTGAGCGGGAACCCTTCGCGCGCGGCCGGATCGAACGCCGCGCCCCTACCCATTCGCCGCCGCGGCGTGCAAGCCCGGCGACGATGCGGCACAATTTACGGCCACCTTGCCAGTGCCCAGGCCGTTCGCCTCGGCAGGAGTTGTTCGATGTCCCTGAAAATCACCGACGATTGCATCAACTGCGACGTCTGCGAACCCGAGTGCCCGAACGGGGCGATTTCCCAAGGCGAGGAGATCTACGTCATCGATCCCAACCTGTGCACCGAGTGCGTCGGCCACTACGACGAACCGCAGTGCCAGCAGGTGTGTCCGGTGGACTGCATTCCCCTCGACGAGGCGCGCGTCGAGACTCGGGAGCAGTTGATGAGCAAGTACCTGATCATCACGGGCAAGGCCTGACATGCGCCGCTTGCAGCGGGCGTTCCTCGGCTTCGCCGCCCTCCTTCTCGTCTGCACCGCCCAGGCCCAGAGCACCGGCGAGGCCGCCGTCGCCAGTGCGCACCCGCAGGCCACCGCCGCCGGCCGGGAAATCCTCGATGACGGCGGCAACGCGTTCGACGCCGCCGTCGCCGTGGCCGCCGCGCTGGCGGTGGTCGAACCCTACGGCTCGGGACTCGGCGGAGGCGGCTTCTTCCTGCTGCGCCGCCCGGGCGATCCGCTGCGCTACAACTTCCTCGACGCCCGTGAGCGCGCTCCGCAGGCCGCCAATGCCGACCTCTACCGGCGCGACGGCGCCGTGCAGCCGCGGCTGTCCCTCGACGGCGCGCTGGCCGCGGCGGTTCCCGGCCTGCCGGCGGCGCTGGTCGACCTCTCCGCACGCTACGGCAAGCTGCCGCTCAAACGCGCGCTGGCGCCGGCGATCCGGCTAGCCCGCGACGGTTTCGCGGTCGACGCCGTCTACCGCGAACGCGCCGCCTGGCGCCTCGCCGCGCTGCGCGACGATGCGGAAAGCGCACGGCTGTTCCTGGTGGACGGCGACGTCCCGACCGAAGGCAGCGTGCTGCGCCAGCCGGAACTGGCCGCCACCCTAGAAGCACTGGCCGAACAGGGCCGCGACGGGTTCTACAAGGGCGCCGTGGCGCAGCGGCTGGTCGACGGCGTGCGCGCCGCCGGTGGCATCTGGACCCTGGAAGACCTGGACAAGTACCGCGTGGTCGAACGCACGCCGCTGCGTTTCGCCCTCGCCGGCGGCCGCGAGCTGATCGCTGCGCCGCCGCCCTCGGCCGGCGGCATGGCCCTGGCGCAGAGCCTCGCCATGCTGCAGCAACTGCCGCTGGCGGAGGCCGACAAGCTGCAGCGCGCGCACTACGTCACCGAAGTGCTACGCCGCGCTTACCGCGACCGCGGCCTGCTCGGCGACCCGGATTTCGTCGCCGCGCCGCTGGCCAAGCTGCTGCGCGCCGATTACCTGAAGGGCCTCGCCGCTGGCATCGACCCGACCAGGGCCACCCCGAGCGCCGAACTGCCGCCCTCGCCCGCCTGGCGCGAAGGCGATAACACCACGCACTTCGCCGTGCTCGACGCCGACGGGCGCGCGGTCGCCGCCACCCTGTCGATCAACCTGCCCTTCGGCGCCGCCTTCAGCCCGGCCGGCAGCGGCGTGCAGCTCAACGACGAGATGGACGACTTCGCAGCCGATCCGCAGGGTTCCAATACCTACGCGCTCAGCGGCAGCCAGGCCAACGCCATCGCCCCCGGCAAGCGCCCGCTGTCGAGCATGAGCCCCACCTTCATCGAGAGCCGCGACGACTTCGCTGCCTTCGGCACGCCCGGCGGCAGCCGCATCCCGAGCATGGTGCTGCTCGCCGTGCTGGACTACCTCGACGGCAAGCCGGTGGCCGAATGGCCGAAGACGCCACGCTTCCATCATCAATACCTGCCGGACGTGCTGGAGTACGAGGCGGATGCCTTCAGCGCCGCGGAAGTCGCCGAGCTGCAGGCGCGCGGCTATACGCTCAGGCAGGTCGACCGGCGCTACGGCAATTTGCAGGTGCTGCGCTGGCACAAGCCGTCCAACCGCGTCGAAGCCGCCAGCGACCCCCGCGGCATCGGCACCGCCGCGGTGTTTCCGAGGGCCATGAAAAAGCCGGTCGATTGACCGGCTTTTCTTTGCAGCGGGGTTCGCCTCAGTCGGCGTGGTTGTAACCGGTGGTGGTGCAGCCCAGGCAACGCACGAAGGCAGCCTTGCCGGGATCGACCACCAGCGCCTTGCCAGAGTCGCCGATGCTGCCACTCGCAGCGGTGAACGGCAGTGCCACGACGAACGCAGCCGCGCCGATCACGGTCGCCGCGATCAGCAGGGGCCGCGCAATAACCAGATCGCCGATCATTGCATACGCAGGTGGCGCCTCGACGGTGTACATCGGGTCGCCGGACGAGTTCTCCTCCACTACCTGCCCGGCCTGGGCGGGCAAAGCCAGCGAGACGGTGGTCAGCGCCAAGACAAGAGCAGTGCAACGAAACAGGTTCATCGGGCGGTCCTTCAGGGGATGCGGGGCGTTGGCCGTAACTATAACAGCGCCGCGGCAATTGTCAGCGTGCGCTTCTTATCATCGCCGAGAGGTCACGCCTCAGCGCTGGCAGCGGCCGCAATACACGCTGGCGCGCTGGCCCAGGCGAACCTCGCGCAGGGTGCTGCCGCAGACCTTGCAGAACTCGCCGCCACGACCGTAGACGAACAGCTCCTGCTGGAAATAGCCGGGCAGCCCGTCGCCGCCGACGAAGTCGCGCAGGGTCGTGCCGCCGCGCTCGATGGCATGCGCGAGGATGCGCTTGATCTCCTGCGCCAGGCGCTGGTAACGCGCCCTGGAGATCGCGCCCGCCGCGCGCCGTGGGTCGATGCCGGCGGCGAAAAGCGCCTCGCTGGCGTAGATGTTGCCCACCCCGACCACCACCGCGTTGTCCATGATGAACGGCTTGACCGCCATCGAGCGCCCGCGCGACAGCTCGAACAGGCGCTCGCCATCGAAGGCGTCGGTCAGCGGCTCCGGCCCGAGGTTGCGCAGCAGCTCGTGGGCCAGCGGATCGGCGCTCCAGAGCAGCGCGCCGAAGCGGCGCGGGTCGGTGTAGCGCAGCGACATTCCCGACTCCAGCTCGAAATCGACGTGCTCGTGCTTCAGCGCCGGCTGGCCGCTGGGCACCAGGCGCAGGCTGCCGGACATGCCCAGGTGGGCGATCAGCGTGCCGCTCTCGGCCTGCAGCAGCAGGTACTTGGCGCGCCGCTGGACGTGTTCGATGCGCTGCCCGGACAGGCGCACGTCGAGGTCCTCGGGAATCGGCCAGCGCAGGCGCCGCTCACGCACGATCACCCGCTCGACGCGCTGACCTTCGACGTGGGGAGCGATGCCGCGGCGGGTGGTTTCGACTTCGGGTAATTCGGGCATGGGAACGTCGGGCTGCCAGGGAGGGGTAGGGCGCGGGAAAAGCGCATCGAGCGATCCGCAAGGTGCGCCTGGCGCACCCTACGGGCAGTGGCTAGCCCACGCCCAGCTCGCGGATGCTTTCCTTGAGGGTTTCGTAGTCGTATTCGGAGAGGCCGATGTAGTCCAGCACGTAAGGGCGCACCACGTGCCACTCGTGGTCCTCGGTCTGGCCGCCGAGCACCCGGTAGCAGCCGCAGATGTGCTCGGCCATCTTGAGGATCGCCAGCAGGTTCTTCAGTTGGCTGTCGCGGCCGGAGTCCTCGCTGAAGATCGCCAACGCGTTGTGATGGTTGGCGATCGCCTCGCAGAGGTGCGGATTGAGGTTCCACGAACGCGCCGTGTAGTAGCCGACCACCGCGTGGTTGGTATTGAGCAGCCGGTTTTCCGTATCCACCACGCGGCGCTCGGCGGTGGCGCTGGCGTAGGCCTCTTCCAGCACGCTCATATAGTGCGGAAAGCGCTTGAGCATCAGCGGGATGCCGCAGTTGTGGAACAGCCCCAGCGCGTAGGCCTCGTCCACCGCCTGGATACCGACGCGCTTGGCCAGCGTCAGGCAGGTCATCGCCACGTCCTGCGCGGTGTCCCAGAAGCGGTTCAGGGTGACGATGGTCTCGTCGCTCATCTCGCCCCGGATCGACTGCGCGTTGATGATGTTGATCACGCTGTTGCAGCCCAGCAGATTCACTGCGCGCTGGATCGAGCTGACCTTGTTGGCCAGGCCGAAGTACGGCGAATTGACGATCTTCAGCAGCGCGCCGGACAAACCGGGGTCCTGGCTGATCAGCTTGGCGATCGCCTTGAGGTCCGGGTTGGGCATCAACTGCTCCATCTGCAGGTCGACCATGATCTGCGGTTGGGGCGGCACGCTGATGCCTTGCAGGGCCTTGCGGATCTGTTCGGTGGAGAGTTCCTGAGACATGACGGACGCATCGGGAAGTGAGGGGAATTGCCGCAGTTTGCCATCTGCAGCTCGTCCGCGACACCGAACTTTCACCTGAGGCGCCGTTCGGTATTCCTTGCACGGCGCAGCGCGCAAGCCGGCCCGCCAGGCTCTGCCGCGCGGCTCGCAGGCTGCGCCCCACACCTTCGAGGAGAACTTCATGAACGCATCGCTGAACGGCAAGAAAGTCGCCATCCTGGTCACCGACGGTTTCGAGCAGGTCGAGCTGACCGGCCCCAAGGACGCCCTTGAGAAGGCCGGCGCGACGGCCCACATCATTTCCGCCAAGACCGGCAAGGTCACCGGCTGGAACCACACCACGCCGGCCGACACCTTCGAGGTCGACAAGACCTTCGAGAGCGCCAACATCGACGATTACGACGCCGTGCTGCTGCCCGGCGGCGTGGTCAACGGCGACACCATCCGCACCGACGAGAAGGCCCAGGCGCTGGTCAAGGGCGCGGCGAACGCGAACAAGCCGATCGCGGTGATCTGCCACGGCGGCTGGATTCTCGCCAGCAGCGGCCTGGTCAAGGGCAAGACCATGACCAGCTGGCCATCGCTGACCGACGACCTGAAGAACGCCGGCGCCAACTGGATCGACCAGCAGGTGGTGGTGGACGGCACGCTGATCAGCAGCCGCAAGCCCGACGACATCCCCGCCTTCAGCCAGAAGCTGATCGACGCACTGGTAGCCTGATCGCGACGGCAATGAAAAAGCCCGGCGATGCCGGGCTTTTTTTCGTTCGCAGTTCAGCTCAGTTCAGGCGCTTGCCGCCACGCCCAGCACGCCGCCGATCATGCTTCCGGTCTCCTCCAGGTCGATGTGCCACTGCATCGCCTCGCGCAGCAGGTGCGGGGTGTGACCGCCCTTGGCGCAGGCACGCTCGAAGTAGTCGTTCAGCGCCGCGCGGTAGCTGGGGTGCACGCAATGGTCGATCACCGCCCGCGCGCGTTCGCGCGGCGCGAGGCCGCGCAGGTCGGCCAGGCCCTGCTCGGTGACCAGGATGTCGACGTCGTGCTCGGTGTGGTCGACGTGGCTGACCATCGGCACGACGCTGGAGATCGCGCCGCCCTTGGCGATGGACTTGGTGACGAAGATCGCCAAGTGCGCGTTGCGGGCGAAATCGCCGCTGCCACCGATACCGTTCATCATTTTCGTGCCGCCGACGTGGGTCGAGTTGACGTTGCCGTAGAGGTCGAACTCCAGTGCCGTGTTGATGCCGATGATGCCGAGGCGGCGCACCACTTCCGGGTGGTTGGAGATTTCCTGCGGGCGCAGCACCAGCTTGTCCTTGTACTTCTCCAGGTTGCCGAACACCTGGGCATTGCGCCGCGCCGACAGGGTGATCGAGCTGCCCGAGGCGAAGCGCAGCTTGCCGGCGTCGATCAGGTCGAAGGTGGAGTCCTGCAGCACCTCGGAATACATGCTGAGGTTCTCGAACGGCGACTCGATCAGCCCGCACATCACCGCGTTGGCGATGCTGCCGATGCCGGCCTGCAGCGGGCCGAGGCTGTCGCTCATGCGCCCGGCCGCCACTTCGCCCTTGAAGAAATCGATCAGGTGGTCGGCGATGGCCTGGGTCTCCGCGTCCGGCGGCAGCACGGTGGACGGCGAATCCGCCTGGTTGCTGACGACGATGGCGACGATCTTCTCCGGCGGGATCGGAATCGCCCCGCTGCCGATGCGGTCGTCCACGCGGGTCAGCGGGATCGGCGTGCGGGTGGGCCGGTAGGTGGGGATGTAGATGTCGTGCAGGCCTTCCAGATTCGGGTTGTGCGCCAGGTTGATCTCGACGATTACCCGCTTGGCGAAGATCGCGAAGCTAGCCGAGTTGCCCACCGAGGTGGTCGGCACGATGTGGCCGTCCTCGGTGATCGCGACCGCTTCGATCACGGCGATGTCCGGCAGCTTGAGCTGGTGGTTGCGCAGCTGCTCGACGGTTTCCGAGAGGTGCTGGTCGATGAACATCACGCTGCCGTCGTTGATCGCCTTGCGCAGCGTGGCGTCGACCTGGAACGGCATGCGCCGGGCCAGCACGCCGGCCTCGGTGAGCTGCTTGTCGAGGTCGTTGCCGAGGCTGGCGCCGGTCATCAGGCTGATCTGCAGCGGATGCTTGCGGGCCCGCTCGGCCAGCGCGCGCGGCACCGCCTTGGCTTCACCGGCGCGGGTGAAACCGCTCATGCCGACGGTCATGCCGTCTTCGATCAGCGCGGCGGCTTGCTCCGCACTCATCAGTTTGTCGAGCAGGGAGGGCAGGCGCACACGGTCGGAATGCATGGTTGGGGTCTCGCGAGCTGGGCTGGAAGGTGCGCAGCGTAGTCGATGCAAGACCCTACGAAACGTGCGTCATACCAAAGTCGCAGGCGCGCCCGGCGCGCAACTGGCGCCCGGTCCACCGCCTGTGCTGAGATGCGCGCTCATTCCCGACGCCGACCGCCATGCCCTCCTCCGCCCTCGACCTGCTCGCCGCCCACCGGTTCTTCCACGACCTGCCGCCGACAGAGCTGGAGACCCTTTCCGGTAGCCTGCAGCGTTGCCGCTTTCCCGCCGGCGACCTGCCGTTTCGCAGCGGCGAGCAGGCCCGACGCTGCCTGCTGCTCGGCGACGGCGAGGTGCAGGTGCTGCGCTTCGGCCAGGATGGCGAGGAGCGCGTGCTCGGCCAGTTCGGCCGCGGCGAGCTGATCGCGGTGGCGGCGCTGTTCATGGCCGACGGTCGCTACCCGGCCAGCGCCCGCGCGCAGACCGCGGTGTC
>NZ_DEYR01000026.1:0-63937 GCF_002364635.1 Pseudomonas sp. UBA3153 | reverse complement strand
GAGGCCGCCTCCTACCCGATCGCGGATGAATCGCTCGGTAGGGTGCGCCGTGCGCACCGGGCGGCCGCGGCAATGGGTAGTGGGCGGCGGGTGGTGCGCGTGGCGCACCCTACGAAACGCACCCCGCATGTCATGAGCTTCCGTGGGGCGGGTGAACCCGCGTCGCGGCGTCTCTAACCTTGCGGTCGCGGGTTTCCCCCGCCCTACACCAGGGATTGCAGTGCCGGGTGATCGAATCCGGCGAGTTCGCGCAGCCAGTCGTGCGTGGTTTCGCCAGCGTCTTCCGGCCAGTCCGCGGAGGCGGATTCCAGCCGGCGCAGCAGTTCGCGCTCGGCCCGCAGCTCCAGCGCCTTGACCTGTTCGCGCAGTTCGGCCAACGCGGCGTCGCTGGTCGTCGCGGCTTTCCAGCCCTGGCGAAGCTGGCGCAGCGGCGTGACTACGGTTATTTGCCAGGGCGTCGCCAATGCTTTCAACTGCTCCGCGCGCGACGCCGTGCAGCTCACGCGGCGTGCGCCGAGCCAGGCGCCGCAGAGCAGCAGGCAGACGTCCGCGCCCTCGGCCTGCAGCGTCAGGCAGGCGTTTTCCACGCCGGGACGGGCGTAGCGGGCCAGGGCGAAACTCCATAGATCGACGGGCATTCGGCACTCCGGGCGGGGTGGGGGCGAAGCTGATAAACTCCGCCGCCATCATGATACGACTACAGAATCTTACCCTGCAGCGCGGTCCGCAGCGCCTGCTCGAAGGCGCCGAGCTGACCCTGCACCCCGGCCAGAAGGCCGGCCTCGTGGGTGCCAACGGCGCCGGCAAATCCAGCCTGTTCGCGCTGCTGCGCGGCGAACTGGGGCCGGACGCCGGCGACTGCCAGTTGCCCGCCGACTGGCGCATCGCGCACATGCGCCAGGAGATCGAGACCCTCGATCGCCTAGCGGTGGACTACGTGCTCGACGGCGACCTCGAGTTGCGCCGCGTGCAGCGCGAGCTGGCCATCGCCGAGGCCAGCCACGACGGCGCCGCCCTGGCGCGGCTGCACACCGAACTGGACAACGCCGACGGCTACAGCGCCGACGCCCGCGCGCGCAAGCTGCTGGCCGGGCTGGGCTTCTCCAACGAGCAGATGGAGCGCCAGGTCGGCGACTTCTCCGGCGGCTGGCGCATGCGCCTAAACCTGGCGCAGGCGCTGATGCGGCCGTCCGACCTGCTGCTGCTCGACGAACCGACCAACCACCTCGACCTCGACGCCATCCTCTGGCTCGAAGGCTGGCTGAAGAGCTATCCCGGCACCCTGGTGCTGATCTCCCACGACCGCGACTTCCTCGACGCCGTGGTCGACCAGATCGTCCACCTCGAACAGCGCAAGCTGACCCTCTACCGCGGCGGCTATTCGGCCTTCGAACGCACTCGCGCCGAGCGCATGGCGCAGCAGCAACAGGCGTTCGAGAAGCAGCAGGCGCAGCGTGCGCACATGGAAAGCTTCATTCGCCGCTTCAAGGCCAAGGCCAGCAAGGCGCGCCAGGCGCAGAGCCGGATCAAGGCGCTGGAGAAACTCGAGGAACTGGCGCCGGCGCACATCGATTCGCCCTTCGATTTCGTCTTTCGCGAGGCCGACAAGGTCTCCAGCCCGCTGCTCGACCTCGCCGAGGGCCGGCTCGGCTACGGCGAGCGCGCGGTGCTGGAGGCGGTCAAGCTGCAACTGGTGCCGGGCGCGAGGATCGGTCTGCTCGGGCCGAACGGCGCCGGCAAGTCGACCCTGATCAAGACCCTCGCCGACGAGATCCAGCCGCTCGGCGGGCGCCTGACGCGCGGCGAGAACCTGGTCATCGGCTACTTCGCCCAGCACCAGCTGGACGCCCTCGACGACAAGGCCAGCCCCTTGCTGCACCTGCAGCGCATCGCCCCTGGCGAGCGCGAGCAGACCCTGCGCGATTTCCTCGGTGGCTTCGACTTCCGTGGCCCGCGCTGCGACGAGCCGGTGCTGAATTTCTCCGGTGGCGAAAAGGCCCGCCTGGCGCTGGCGCTGATCGCCTGGGGCAAGCCGAACCTGTTGCTGCTCGACGAACCGACCAACCACCTCGACCTGGAGATGCGCCTCGCGCTGACCATGGCGCTGCAGGATTTCGAGGGCGCCGTGCTGGTGGTCAGCCACGACCGGCACCTGCTCAAGAGCACCACCGACGAATTCCTGCTGGTCGCCGATGGGCGCGTGCAAGCCTTCGACGGCGATCTCGAGGATTACGCCCGCTGGCTGCTGGACTACCGCGCGCGGCAGCAGCCGGTGGCGGTTGCCAGCGGCGCGGACAAGACCGACAAGCGCGCCCAGCGGCAGGCCGCCGCGGCGTTGCGTCAGCAACTGGCACCGCACAAGCGCGAGGCCGACAAGCTGGAGAAACAGCTCGGCGAGGTGCAGGAGAAACTCGCTGCGCTGGAGACGCGGCTCGGCGACGCGGCGCTCTACGAGGCGGGGCGCAAGGACGAGCTGCGCGACCTGCTGGCCAGCCAGACGAGCCTCAAGGTGCGTGAGAACGAGCTGGAGGAGCACTGGCTGGAGGCGCTGGAAGTCCTCGAAGGCCTGCAGCGCGAACTGGAGGCTGCATCGTGAACGAGGTCTACCTGTTCCTGCAGCAGAGCTGGCTGCAGCCGGTGTTCGAAGGGCTGAAGATCCTGCTCATCGTGCTGTTCGCCTACATCCTGCAGCGCCTGGTATGGCGGGGGCTGACGCGCCTCGGCGAGCGCTACCAGTTGCCGGTGGAACTGCTGCTGCCGCTGCGCGGCGGCTTGCGCTGGTTCATCATGGGCAGCGCCTTCATCATGGTGCTCGAGCGCCTCGGCGTGTCGGTGACCGTGCTCTGGACGGCGGTGTCGGGCTTCATCGCGGTGGCTGCGGTGGCCTTCTTCGCGATCTGGAGCGTGCTCTCCAACCTGTTCTGCGCGGTGCTGATCTTCACCGTCGGGCCGTTCCGCCTGGGCGACGTGGTCGAGGTGCTGGACGCCTCGGACAAGCCCGGCATCAAGGGCCGCGTCGCCTCGATCAACCTGCTCTTCACCACCCTTGAAGAAGTCGACGAGCACGGCAACACCTGCTCGGTGCAGATCCCCAACACGCAGTTCTTCCAGAAGTCGGTGCGCCGCTGGCGCGGCTCCGAACCCTTCACCCTGTTCTCCAACCGCGACGAATGATCGGAAGGTAAATCCCATGGCACTGCATACCTGGCTTGCGTTCCTGGTGGCCTGTTGGGTCATCAGCCTGTCCCCCGGCGCCGGGGCCATCGCCTCGATGTCGGCGGGCCTGCAATACGGATTCTGGCGCGGCTACTGGAATGCGCTGGGGCTGCAGGTTGGCCTGGCGCTGCAGATCGCCATCGTCGCCGCCGGCGTTGGCGCGGTGCTGGCCACCTCGGCGCTGGCCTTCGCCCTGATCAAGTGGTTCGGCGTCGTCTACCTGGTGTGGCTGGCGATCAGGCAATGGCGTGCGCTGCCCGCCGACCTGCCGGATGCTGCAGCCGCACGCCCCATCGGCCGGCCGCTGAGCCTGGTCCTGCGCGGCTTCCTGGTGAATGCCAGCAACCCCAAGGCGATCGTCTTCATGCTCGCCGTGCTGCCGCAGTTCATCGATCCGGTGCTGCCGCTGATGGGGCAGTATCTGGTGCTCGGCGCGACCATGATCGTCGTCGACCTGATCGTCATGGCCGGCTACACCGGCCTCGCTTCGCGGGTTCTGCGCCTGCTGCGCACGCCGCGTCAGCAGCGCCTGATGAACCGCAGTTTCGCGGTGATGTTCGTCGGCGCCGCCGGTTTGCTGGCGACGGTGCGCCGGGCCGTGGTGTGAGCGACACGCCGATGCGCGTCTGGATCGATGCCGACGCCTGCCCCAAGGCGGCCAAGGAGCAGGTGGTCAAGTTCGCCCTCAAGCGGCGCTTCCAGGTGCTGCTGGTAGCGGGCCAGCCGCAGATAAAACCGGCCTTCGCGCTGGTGCAGTTGATCGTGGTGCCGAGCGGCCCGGACGCCGCCGACGATTACCTGGTCGAGCACGCCGAGCCCGGCGATCTGGTGGTCTGCAGCGACGTGCCCCTGGCCGACCGGCTGGTGAAGAAGGGCGTGCTGGCGCTCGATCCGCGCGGCAAGGTGTTCGACGAGCGCAACATGGGCGAGCGCCTGGCGGTGCGCAACCTGTTCACCGACTTGCGCGAGCAGGGCCAGGCTGGCGGCGGTCCGGCGGCTTATTCGGAGCGCGATCGCCAGGCCTTCGCCAATACGCTGGATCGGCTGCTCGTGCAGTTGATGCGTTAGGCGCCGGCTTCTCAGGCCATTTCCAGGACCTGGTCCACCAGCTTGTTGATCCCGGCGGCCGCTTCCGCGATGGACTGGGCGAGCATGTAGGCCGGCGTGGTCACCAGCTTGTGCTCGGGGTCGACGACGATGTTGTCCACCTCGCACTCCTCGTGCCGCGCGCCCATCTGGGTCAGCGCCGCCGCCGTGTCGGCGTCCTTGCCGATGGTGCAGGTGACGCCTTCGCCGAAGATCTTCGCCGCCATCGACGGCGCGATGCACATCAGCCCGATGGGCTTTTCGGCAGCGGCGAAGGACTGGGCCAGAGCCAGCACGTCGGGCTGCACGCTGATATTGGCGCCGCTGACGGCGAAATCGCAGAGGTTCTTCGCCGCGCCGAAACCGCCAGGCACGATCAGCGCGTCGAACGCCTCGGCCTTCGCCTCGCGCAGGTCCTTGATCTGGCCGCGGGCGATGCGCGCCGACTCGACCAGCACGTTGCGCGTCTCGGACACCTCGTCACCGCTGAGGTGGTCGACGACGTGCAATTGGGCGATGTTCGGCGCGAAGCACTGCACCTGCGCACCACGCTGGTCGAGGCGCAGCAGGGTGAGCACGCTTTCGTGGATTTCCGCTCCGTCATAGACGCCGCAACCGGAAAGGATCACCGCTACTTTCTTGCTCATCGCCATTCTCCTGGGCAGGTGAAACGCTTCGGCGCCGGAAACTGCAGGGCCGTCATTCATATGGAGGTCACGATTGTGCGGCGGTTCAGCCGCCAGCGCGAGGCGGCGGGGTGAGGCTCAGCCGCGACGCGCCAGGTGCAGGCGGCGCAGCCACAGCAGGACGCCGCCGAGCAGCAGCGCGCCAAGCACGTAGAGCTCGTAGCGGCGCAGGTTGCCGAGCAGCCCTTCGAGGGCGGCACCGAAGTGATAGGCGGCCACGGTCAGTACGGTGGCCCAGACCAGCGCGCCGAGGGCGTTGAGCAGCAGGTAGCGGCCGGGTGAATAGCCGGACAGGCCGATCGCCACCGGCATGACCGTGCGCAGGCCGTAGACGAAGCGGAAACCCAGCACCCAGAGGTCGGGATGGCGGCGGAAGTAGGTCAGTGCCCTGTCGCCCAGCACCTGCCAGCGCGGGCGTCGTTGCAAGATCGCGCGGCCGTGGCGGCGGCCTAGGTAGAACCACAGCTGGTCGCCGGCGTAGCTGCCGAGGAAGGCGGTGAGCACCACCAGTTGCACGTTGAGGTAGCCGCGAAAGGCCAGGAAACCGGCTACCACCAGGATCGTCTCGCCCTCGAAGAAGGTGCCCAGGAACAGGGCGATGTAGCCGAAATTCTCCAGCAGGTGTTCGAGCATGGCGGGGGGTGAGCCGGGAAAAGGTAGGGCGCAGCCTACTCCTATCGCGGCCGCACGGAAAAGCACGCGGATCAATGCGCCCGGTCGCTCGACGGATCGCGCCGGGCTGGTGACAATGTTCGCTTGAGTGCCTTTGCGGCACCTGCCGTCATCAAAGGGTCATAATGACGGCCTATAACCGTCACACTGTGCCCGCTCGTGCGGGTCTGGAGTCCGCCGTGAGTTTTACCCCCGCCAATCGCCTGTTCCCTGCCACCCGCCTGCGGCGCAACCGCCGCGACGAGTTTTCCCGTCGTCTGGTGCGGGAGAACCAGTTGAGCGTGGATGACCTGATCCTCCCGGTGTTCATCCTCGATGGCGAGAATCGCCGCGAGCCGGTCGCCTCGATGCCCGGCGTCGAGCGGCTATCGATCGACCAGTTGCTGATCGACGCCGAGGAGCTGGTCGAGCTGGGGATTCCCTTGATCGACCTGTTCCCGTTCATCCCGGTCGAGCGCAAATCCCTCGACGCTGCCGAAGCCTGGAATCCCGACGGCCTGGTACAGCGGGCGATCCGCGCGCTGCGCGAGCGCTTCCCCGAGCTGGGCGTGATGACCGACGTGGCGCTCGACCCGTACACCACGCACGGCCAGGACGGCATCATCGACGCCGAAGGCTACGTGCAGAACGACATCACCATCGACGCGCTGGTCAAACAGACCCTGTCCCATGCCGAGGCCGGCGCGCACATCGTCTCGCCGTCGGACATGATGGACGGGCGCATCCAGGCGATGCGCGAGGCGCTGGAGGTGGCCGAGCATCCGAACGTGCGGATCATGGCCTACTCGGCCAAGTACGCCAGTGCCTACTACGGGCCGTTCCGCGACGCCATCGGCTCGTCTGGCAACCTCGGTTCGGGCAACAAGTACAACTACCAGATGGACCCGGCCAACGGTGACGAGGCGCTGCACGAAGTCGCCCTCGACCTCGCCGAAGGCGCCGACATGGTCATGGTCAAGCCGGGCTTGCCCTACCTCGACGTGTTGCGCCGGGTGAAGGACGAATTCCGCGTGCCGACCTTTGTCTATCAGGTCAGCGGCGAGTACGCGATGCACATGGCGGCCATCCAGAACGGCTGGCTGTCCGAGGCGGTGATCATGGAATCGCTGATCGCCTTCAAGCGCGCCGGTGCCGACGGCATCCTCACCTATTTCGCCAAACACGCGGCCAAGGCCCTCAAGCAAGGGCATTGAGATCACGCAGGAGACTCGATGAACAGCAGCGAAGGACTCACTGAAACCCCGCTCGACGAGGTGCCTGCCCTGGCCATCGCCGAGGCGCCGGAAACCCCGCCCGTGGAGGCGCTGCCCGATGTGGTCGCCGAGCCGGCCGCGCCGGTTCCGGGGGTCGACGACAGCAGCCTGTACATCCACCGCGAGTTATCGCAGCTGCAGTTCAACATCCGCGTGCTGGAGCAGGCGCTGGACGAGTCCCAGCCGCTGCTGGAACGGCTGAAGTTCCTGCTGATCTTTTCCAGCAACCTCGACGAGTTCTTCGAAATCCGCGTCGCCGGGCTGAAGAAGCAGATCACCTTCGCTCGTGAGCAGGCCGGCGCCGATGGCCTGCAGCCGCACCAGGCGCTGGCGCGGATCGCCGACCTGGTGCATGAGCAGGTCAACCGTCAGTACGCGATCCTCAACGACATCCTTCTGCCGGAACTGGCCAAACATAACGTCAACTTCATCCGTCGCCGCTACTGGACGCCGAAGCTGAAGGCCTGGGTCCGCCGCTATTTCCGCGACGAGATCGCGCCGATCATCACGCCGATCGGCCTCGACCCGACGCACCCGTTCCCGCTGCTGGTGAACAAGAGCCTGAACTTCGTCGTCGAGCTGGAGGGTATGGACGCCTTCGGCCGCGACTCCGGTCTGGCGATCATTCCGGCGCCGCGCCTGCTGCCGCGGGTGATCCGCGTGCCCGAGGACGTCGGCGGCGCCGGCGACAACTTCGTGTTCCTCTCCTCGATGATCCACGCGCATGCCGACGAGCTGTTCCACGGCATGAAGGTCAAGGGCTGCTACCAGTTCCGCCTGACGCGTAACGCCGATCTGTCGGTCGACGCCGAGGACGTCGAGGACCTGGCGCGTGCGCTGCGCGGCGAACTGTTCTCGCGGCGCTACGGCGATGCGGTGCGCGTCGAGGTGGTGGAAAGCTGTCCGAAGCCGCTCACCGACTACCTGCTCAAGCAGTTCGGCCTGTCCGAAAGCGAGCTGTACAAGGTCAACGGGCCGGTCAACCTGACCCGCCTGTTCAGCATCACCGGTCTCGACAGCCATCCCGAGCTGCAGTACGCGCCGTTCACGCCGCTGATTCCCAAGCAGCTGCAGAACCGCGACAACCTGTTCAACGTGGTCGGCAAGCTCGACTACCTGCTGATGCACCCGTTCGAGTCCTTCACCCCGGTGATCGACCTGCTGCGCCAGGCCGCCAAGGACCCCAGCGTGCTGGCGATCAAGCAGACGCTGTACCGCTCCGGGGCCAACTCGGAGATCGTCGATGCGCTGGTGGATGCCGCGCGCAACGGCAAGGAGGTCACCGCGGTGATCGAGCTGCGCGCGCGTTTCGACGAGGAGTCCAACCTGCAACTGGCGAGCCGCCTGCAGGCCGCCGGCGCGGTGGTGATCTACGGCGTGGTCGGCTTCAAGACCCACGCCAAGATGATGCTGATCCTGCGTCGCGAGAACGGCGAGCTGCGCCGCTACGCGCACCTCGGCACCGGCAACTACCACGCCGGCAACGCCAAGCTGTACACCGACTACAGCCTGCTGACCGCCGACGTGGCGCTCTGCGAGGACCTGCACAAGCTGTTCAACCAGTTGATCGGCATGGGCAAGACGCTGCGCATGAAGAAACTGCTGCATGCGCCGTTCACGCTGAAGAAGAACCTGCTGGAGATGATCAACCGCGAGGGCGTCGCCGCCAGCGAAGGGCGTCCGGCGCAGATCATGGCCAAGGTCAACTCGCTGACCGATCCGAAGATTATCCGCGCCCTCTACAAGGCCAGCCAGGCGGGCGTGAAGATAGACCTGGTGGTGCGCGGCATGTGCTGCCTGCGTCCGGGTGTGCCGGGTGTTTCGCACAACATCCAGGTGCGCTCCATCATCGGCCGGTTCCTCGAACACAGCCGCATCTACTACTTCCTCAACGGCGGCGACGAGAAGATCTTCCTCTCCAGCGCCGACTGGATGGAGCGCAACCTCGACAAGCGCATCGAGACCTGCTTCCCGGTGGAGGGCAAGAAGCTGATCACGCGGGTGAAGAAGGAACTGGAGTCGTACCTGACCGACAACTCCCAGGCCTGGGCGCTGCAGTCGGACGGCAGCTACGTGCGCTGCAGCCCGACCGGCAACCAGAACTCGCGCAATGCACAGGCCGCGCTGTTCGATCGGCTGACCAACCCGGTGACCGCGCGCTGAACAACGCGCCAGGGTTTCCCGCCACTCGCCCGGACACCCGGGCGAAACCCCTCAGATGCGCCCGCGAACCTGCTTCGGCGTCAGCCCGAACTGACGCTTGAACGCCGTGGCGAAGTTCGTCGCGCTGTTGTAGCCGGCGATCCAGGCCGCCTGGGCCACGTTGGCGCCTTGCCTTTCCAGGGCTTCGCGGGCCTCCAGCAGCTTGCGCGCGCGCTGGTACTCGAAGACGGTGGTCCCTTTGTGCAGGCGGAACTGGCGCTGCAGGGTGCTGGTATTGACGCCGGTTTCCCGCGCGATCCGTTCCAGCGACCAGCCATCGGCGGCGCCGCTGTCGAGCAGCTCCACCACCCGCAACAGCCGCCGGTGTTCGTGCGGACGCAGGCTGCAGGCCGGCAGCGTCGCCTCGTGGGTGATCGTGGTCAGCGCCTCGCCGGCGATCTCCAGCGCGCGACTTTCCAGGTAGAGGTTCTGCAGCATCGGGCTGTAGCCCGGCGGGCAGAGCATCTGTTCGGCCAGCGCCAGCAGCCGCGCCGACGGCTGCCAGTAGCGCACCTCAAGGTGCTGGCGCTTGAAGCCGACGATCTGCGCGTAGCCGGCGTGCTCGTCGAGCCCGCCGGACTCGAACCACTCCGGCGCCAGGCTCACCACCAGCTTGCGGACATGCGCGCCGCGCTTCGCCTCACGGCTGAACAGCGCGGGTTCGGCCAGGGCGATCGCCAGGCCTTCCGGCGGCGCACCGAGCCTGCTGCCGATGCGCAGCGCCTTGTCGCCGTAGCGCACGTCGCTGTGCCCTTCGAGGAAGAGGGCGAAGCTCAGGCGTGGCAGGACTTCCACCTCGGTGCAGAAGTCCTGCAGTTCATGGCAGTCGGAACAATGGAGCGACAACCCGGTACGCAGGTTGTGCCAGCGCACTTGGCCCTGGAACAGGCGCTCCTCGTCCGCCGACTCGTTGCGCAGGAAGCGCAGCCGGGTTTCCGAATTCAGCAGATTGGAACGGCCGACGAAGGATTCGGGGCTGCACATGGAGGCTCCTTGCGACGAGTCGGCTGCAGGCCGGCTCCGGGAAAACAACTTCGAGCAGGAGGAGAGTGGATGGCGCAAACCTTTTGCTCGTTTGCGCAAACCTTTTGCAGGTAGCGCTGTGGAAGACTACCGCCCGACATCAGTTGATGCAAATCGTTATCATTTGATTGGGCGCCGTCTTTGCGCCCGTTCGGGGGAGTTCACCGTGGCAACAGTCGCAAAATCGCCCATCTTCATCCGTCGCCGTCTGGTCATCGCGTTGTTGGCCGCCAGCACCGGCCTGGCCCACGCGGCCGACGTGGACACCGACACCTCCGCCGCGAGCGCAGCCATCCAGTTGGAGGAAGGCAAGGTCCTCGGCACCGCCGCCGAAGAGCTAAAGCAGGCACCGGGCGTTTCGGTGATCACGGCCGAAGACATCAGGAAGTCGCCGCCGGCCAACGACCTTTCCGAAATCATCCGCCGGATGCCGGGCGTCAACCTGACCGGTAACTCCACCAGCGGTCAGCGTGGCAACAACCGGCAGATCGACATCCGTGGCATGGGCCCGGAGAACACCCTGATCCTGGTGGACGGCAAGCCGGTGAGTTCGCGCAACTCGGTGCGAATGGGCTGGCGTGGCGAGCGTGACAGCCGCGGCGATACCAACTGGGTGCCGGCCGAACAGATCGAACGCATCGAGGTGCTGCGTGGTCCCGCGGCGGCACGCTATGGCTCGGGCGCGGCGGGCGGTGTGGTGAACATCATCACCAAGGCGCCGACCGAGGAAATGCACGGCAACGCGACCGCGTACATGAGCTTTCCCGCCCACAAGGAAGAAGGCGCCAGCAAGCGCATCAACTTCTCCCTCGACGGCCCGCTCACCGAAAACCTTTCCTACCGGTTCTACGGCAACGTGGCGAAGACCGACATGGACGACGCGGACATCAACGCCGGGCATCAATCGCCACGCACCGGGACCAATGCCGCCAGCCTACCGGCCGGCCGCGAAGGGGTGCGCAATCGCGACCTGAACGGACAGCTGGAATGGCGTTTCGCCGAAGGGCAGAAGCTCAGGCTGGAGGCCGGCTTCAACCGCCAGGGCAACCTGTATGCCGGCGATACCCAGAACACCAACACCAACGCCCTGGTGCAGCAGATGTTGGGGCATGAAACCAATACCCTGTATCGCCAGAGCTATGCGCTGACGCACGAAGGCCAGTTCGATTTCGGCTCGACGATGAGCTACCTGCAGTACGAGCGCACGCGTAACCGCCGCCTTGGCGAGGGGCTCGCCGGTGGTATCGAGGGAATCTTCAATCCGAACGGCGCCCTCGGCCCAGTCGGCGTGAGCACCGCCGAGCTGAAGACCACCACCGCCCACAGCGAAGTCAGCCTGCCGTGGGAAATCGCCATGCCGCAGGTCGCGACGATCGGCGTGGAATGGCAGGACCAGCGCCTGGACGACAGCGCCTCGAACTCGCTGAACTTCTCGCTGCCGCAGTTCGGCAACAACACCCTTCCGGGAATCGATGCCACCAACCGCGGCAGCAAGACGTCGGCGCGACTGGCTTCGGTGTTCTTCGACGACAACATCGAGTTGCGTCCCGGCACGACCCTGACGCCGGGCCTGCGCTTCGACCATCACAGCGAGTCCGGCAGCAACTGGAGCCCGGCGCTGAACCTGTCGCACGCATTGACCGAAGCCTGGAGCCTCAAGGCCGGTATCGCGCGCGCCTACAAGGCGCCCAACCTCTACCAGACCAACTCGGGATACCTACTCTACAGCGCCGGTCAGGGCTGCTGGGGCGGCGCCGGAAGCGGCGCCAGCGCCGGCTGCTATCTGGTCGGCAACAAGAACCTCGAGGCCGAAACCAGCATCAACAAGGAACTGGGAGTCGAGTTCAACGAGGGCGGCGTCACGGCCGGCGTCACCTACTTCCGCAACGATTACCGCAACAAGATCGAAGCGGGTACCAGCCCGGTCGCCTATTCCTCCACCGGCCGCCGGGTGTTCCAGTGGGACAATGTCGACAAGGCGCTGGTCGAGGGCATCGAAGGTACGCTGAACTTGCCGCTGAGCGAGTCCGTCACCTGGAACAACAATTTCACCTACATGCTGCAGTCAAAGAACGAGGACACCGGCGATCGCCTGTCGATCATCCCGAAGTACACCCTCAATTCCATGCTCGACTGGCAGGCGACCGAGCAGCTTTCGCTGCAGGCCACCGTCGTGTACTACGGCAAGCAGCAGCCGAAGAAGTACAACTACCAGGGCGTTGCGGTCTCGGGCAGCGAGGCTCGGGAAATCTCGCCCTACGCCATCGCCGGGCTAATCGGCACCTATGCGTTCAGCGAGAAGCTGAGCGTCACCGCAGGCGTATCGAACCTGTTCGACAAGCGCCTCTACCGCGAGGGCAACTCGCAAACCACCGGGACCGCGCCGAACCAGATCTTCGGTGCCGGCGCCTACACCTACAACGAGCCTGGGCGGACGTTCTACACCAGCGTCAGCACGTCTTTCTGAGGAGGCGTGAGACCCGACGCGCGGTACCGCAGAGCCGCCGTGCTTCGTCCTGCCAGGCCATCCGTGAACCGCTGATGAGGGCCGCCGCCGCGCGAGCGGCGCGGCCTGAGGTCGATCGACGAGGAGCAAGCGATGAACCACTTCCATGCCCGGGTACCGACCGCGCAGGCGTCGCGCAACATGACCCGGCTGTGCAAGCACTTCCGCCACAAGGTCAGCGTGAACTATGACGAGCGCCAGGCGAACGCGGCGTTTCCCTTTGGCCTGTGCCGCATGCGCGCCGAGGCGGACGCGCTGCTGCTGGACTGCCAGGCCGAGTCCGGCGAGGCGCTGGCGCGCCTGCAGTTCGTGCTCGCCGACCACCTGCTGCGCTTCTCGCGCGATGAACGCCTGGCGATCGAGTGGCAGGACGGGGCGAACCCGCAGATGTGAGTCGGCTCAGCGCGCCTTGAGCTGATAACCGACCCGCGCCAGCCATTCGGCTTCCTGGGCGAAATCCGCCTGGGTCAGCGGGTTGCTCTCCAGCCAGCCGTCCGGGAAGACCACCTCCAGGCTGCGCCGTCCGGCTTTGAGCTGGACCTTGGGCATTTCCTGGGTGCCGCGGATGTGGTGGAAGAGGATCGCAAAGCGCAGCAGGATGCACAGCCGCACCAGCTTGTCGGAGTCGGCGGTGAACTCCACGTACTTGTCGCGCGGGATGTTGCGGCGGTGGCCGCGCACCAGCAGTGCAAGCATCTGCTGGTCCTGACGCGAGAAGCCGGCCAGGTCGGAGTGCTCGATCAGGTAGGCGCCGTGCTTGTGGTAATGGTAGTGGGCGATGTCCAGGCCGATCTCGTGGACCCGCGCGGCCCAAGTCAGCAGTTCCCTCCAGGCCTCGTCGCGCAGGTCCCAGGCGTCGGCGACCTGCTCGTAGGCCGACAGGGCCTTGGCTTCGACCCTCGCGGCCTGTTCCAAGTCGACGTGGTAGCGCTCCATCAGCGACCCGAGGGTGCGCTCGCGGACGTCCTCGTGGTGTTGGCGGCCAATCAGGTCGTAGAGCACGCCCTCGCGCAGCGCTCCCTCGGAGTGCAGCATCTGGTCGAGTTCGAGGGCGTCGTAGATCGCCTCGAGGATTGCCACGCCCGCCGGGAAGATCGTCCGCCGGTCTGGCTTCACGCCGTCGAGATCGATGCGTTCGACATCGCCCAGCTTGAGCAGGCGGATTTTCAGCAGTTTCAGTCCCTGCGGATTGACCTCGCCGTTGCCGTTGCCCTCGCCACGAATCGCCAGGCCAACCGCGCGGATGGTGCCGGAGGCGCCGAGCGCTTCCTGCCAGCCAAGGCGGCGCAGCGCATGTTCGATGCCCATCAGTTCCAGGCGCGCCGCGGTGTAGGCCTGGGCGTAACGCGCCGAGGTGATCTTGCCGTCGCGGAAATAGCGCTGGGTGAAGCTGACGCAGCCCATCTGCAGGCTTTCCCGCAGGAGCGGTTCGAAGCGCTGGCCGATGATGAATTCGGTGCTGCCGCCGCCGATGTCGACGACCAGCCGTTTGCCCGGCACGTCGGGAGATGTCTGCGACACGCCCAGATAGATGAGGCGGGCTTCCTCGCGGCCGGAAATCACGTCCACCGGGTGCCCGAGAATGGCTTCGGCCTGGCGGATGAAGTCGCCACGGTTGCGCGCCTCGCGCAGCGCGTTGGTGCCGACGATGCGCACCGCGCCCTGCGGCAGTCCGTTGATCATCTGTGCGAACAGGCGCAGGCAATCGAGCCCGCGCTGCATGGCTTCGGCGCTGAGCTGGCGATTCTCGTCGATACCGGCGGCCAGCTGAACCTTGTCGCCGATGCGCTCGAGAATGCGGATTTCACCGCGATCGGCTTTGGCCAGGACCATGTGGAAGCTGTTCGAGCCCAGGTCGATGGCGGCGATCAAAGGGAAATGTTTGGCAGGAGCTGACGGCATGCTTAGCGTCTCGAGTTAGAACCGCGCCATCCTGCCACGATAGGGCGACTTCGCCAATTCGGCGCCCGTGGCGCTGCCGATCAGGGCGCGCAGGTGAATCAGGTCGGCATCGGTTGGGACAGGCATGCGCGGGCAAAGGTTGCGCCGCCGCCGTCGATAGGATTTGCCTTGGCCGCGATAGCGAAGCTCAATCGCCCGCGGCTTTCGATCCGTAGGCAAGCGGGCTATGATGGCCGCCAATTTCGATTCTGACCACGGAGACTTCCATGAGCGAGTTCATTACCCACGTCAGCGATTCCAGCTTCGATCAAGACGTGCTGCAAGCCGACGGTCCGGTTCTGGTCGACTATTGGGCCGAGTGGTGTGGCCCGTGCAAGATGATCGCGCCGGTACTCGACGAGATCGCCCAGACCTACCAGGGCAAGCTGAAGATCTGCAAGCTGAACATCGACGAAAACCAGGACACCCCGCCGAAGTACGGCGTGCGCGGCATCCCGACCCTGATGCTGTTCAAGAACGGCAACGTCGAGGCGACCAAGGTTGGTGCGCTGTCCAAGTCGCAACTGGCGGCATTCCTCGACGCCAACATCTGACGCCGCTGCGCTGCAGACGGCGAATTAAAGGCCCCGCAAACGACGGGGCTTTTTTCTGCGCAAAAGCTAGACGCTCGAACAAAGCCGGTGTTACATTCGGCTCGCTGCATTTTCTGACGCAGCCCTTCGCAAGCCGCCATCGCCGCACTCCTACTCCAGTCAGTACTGCGATTCCTTCGCCTCCCCCCGGCGCGGTCGGCATCCCAAGCTAAATGCTTCCTTCCTATTCTTCGTATCTACGTCATTCCTATGAATCTGACCGAACTCAAGCAAAAGCCGATTACCGAACTGCTGGAAATGGCCGAACAGATGGGCATCGAGAACATGGCCCGTTCGCGCAAGCAGGACGTGATCTTCTCGCTGCTCAAGAAGCACTCCAAAGGCGGTGAGGAAATCTCCGGTGACGGCGTGCTGGAGATACTCCAGGACGGTTTCGGCTTTTTGCGCTCCGCGGACTCTTCCTATCTCGCCGGCCCGGACGACATCTACGTCTCGCCGAGCCAGATCCGCCGCTTCAACCTGCGCACCGGCGACACCATCATCGGCAAGATCCGCCCGCCGAAAGAAGGTGAGCGCTACTTCGCACTGCTCAAGGTCGACTCGATCAACTACGATCGACCGGAGAACGCGAAGAACAAGATTCTCTTCGAGAACCTGACCCCGCTGTTCCCCACCAAGCGCCTGGTCATGGAAGCCGGCAACGGCTCCACCGAAGACCTCACCGGTCGCGTGATCGACCTCTGCGCACCGATCGGCAAGGGCCAGCGCGGCCTGATCGTGGCGCCGCCGAAGGCCGGCAAGACGATCATGCTGCAGAACATCGCGGCGAACATCACCCGCAACAACCCCGAGTGCCACCTGATCGTTCTGCTGATCGACGAGCGTCCGGAAGAAGTGACCGAGATGCAGCGCACCGTGCGCGGCGAAGTGGTCGCCTCCACCTTCGACGAGCCGCCGGCCCGCCACGTGCAGGTCGCCGAAATGGTGATCGAGAAGGCCAAGCGCCTGGTCGAGCACAAGAAGGACGTGGTCATCCTCCTCGACTCCATCACCCGTCTGGCGCGTGCCTACAACACCGTGATCCCGAGCTCCGGCAAGGTCCTCACCGGTGGTGTCGATGCCCACGCCCTGGAGAAACCGAAGCGTTTCTTCGGTGCCGCGCGGAACATCGAGGAAGGCGGTTCGCTGACCATCATCGCCACCGCGCTGGTCGAGACCGGCTCGAAGATGGACGAAGTGATCTACGAAGAATTCAAGGGCACCGGCAACATGGAGCTGCCCCTGGACCGTCGCATCGCGGAAAAACGTGTGTTCCCGGCGATCAACATCAACCGTTCCGGCACCCGCCGCGAAGAGTTGCTGACCGCCGAGGACGAACTGCAGCGGATGTGGATCCTGCGCAAGCTGCTGCACCCGATGGACGAAATCGCCGCCATCGAGTTCCTTCTCGACAAGCTGAAGGACACCAAGACCAACGATGAATTCTTCTTGTCGATGAAGCGCAAGTAAGGGTTCGGCAGGTCGACGAAAGCCGGGGAAACCCGGCTTTCGCGCATCTGCAGGTTCATGCCTCCGGCAGTTGGCGCTAAACTCGGCGCCCCCGCCTGCACGCTCCAGCGAGGCTCACCCATGCAGTATCGCGACCTACGCGACTTTATCAGCGGCCTGGAACATCGCGGCGAACTCAAGCGCATCCAGGTGCCGGTTTCCCCGGTTCTCGAAATGACCGAAATCTGCGACCGCACCCTGCGGCGCGAAGGTCCGGCGCTGCTGTTCGAGAACCCGACCGGCTTCGACATGCCGGTGCTCGGCAACCTGTTCGGCACGCCCAGGCGCGTGGCTCTGGGCATGGGCGCCGAAGACGTCAGCGAGCTGCGCGAGATCGGCAGGCTGCTGGCCTTCCTCAAGGAGCCGGAGCCGCCGAAGGGCCTGAAGGACGCCTGGTCCAAGCTGCCGATCTTCAAGAAGGTGCTGAGCATGGCGCCCAAGGTGCTGAAGGACGCGCCGTGCCAGGAAGTGGTCGAGGAGGGCGACGACGTCGACCTTGGCAAACTGCCGGTGCAGACCTGCTGGCCAGGCGATGTCGGCCCGCTGATCACCTGGGGGCTGACCGTCACCAAAGGGCCGAACAAGGAGCGGCAGAACCTCGGCATCTATCGCCAGCAGGTCATCGGCCGCAACAAGCTGATCATGCGCTGGCTCAGCCATCGCGGTGGCGCGCTGGATTTCCGCGAGTGGTGCGAGAAGTTTCCCGGCAAACCCTATCCGGTGGCGGTGGCCCTGGGCGCGGACCCGGCGACCATTCTCGGCGCGGTGACGCCGGTGCCGGACAGCCTCTCCGAATATGCCTTCGCCGGCTTGCTGCGCGGGCACAAGACCGAACTGGTGAAGTGCCGCGGCAGCGACCTGCAGGTGCCGGCCAGCGCCGAGATCGTCCTCGAGGGCGTGATCCATCCCGGCGAGATGGCCGACGAAGGCCCTTACGGCGATCACACCGGCTACTACAACGAGGTCGACCGCTTCCCGGTGTTCACCGTCGAGCGCATCACCCGGCGTCCCGAGCCCATCTACCACAGCACCTACACCGGCCGGCCGCCGGACGAGCCGGCGATTCTCGGCGTGGCGCTGAACGAAGTCTTCGTGCCGATCCTGCAGAAGCAGTTCCCGGAGATTACCGACTTCTACCTGCCGCCCGAGGGGTGCTCGTACCGGATGGCGGTGGTGACCATCAAGAAACAGTACCCGGGCCACGCCAAGCGCGTGATGCTCGGCGTCTGGTCGTTCCTGCGCCAGTTCATGTACACCAAGTTCGTCATCGTCACCGACGACGACATCGATGCGCGCGACTGGAAGGACGTGATCTGGGCCATCACCACGCGGATGGACCCCAAGCGCGACACGGTGCTGATCGACAACACGCCGATCGACTACCTCGATTTCGCCTCGCCGGTCTCAGGGCTCGGCTCGAAGATGGGCCTCGACGCTACCCACAAATGGCCGGGCGAGACCAGCCGCGAGTGGGGCCGGGCGATCGTCAAGGACGAGGCGGTCAGCCGCCGCGTCGACGAACTCTGGACTTCCCTGGGAATAGACTGAATAGTCCGTCTTGTCTTGAACACCGAGCACAACCCACCGATGAAAGTGACCTTGCAGCCGTCCGGAGCGGTACTCGACACGCTTCCCGGCGAGCGCATCCTCGATGCGGCGCGCCGGCTCGGCTACGACTGCCCGCAGAGCTGCCGCAACGGCAACTGCCATGTCTGCGCCGCGCTGCTGGTGGAGGGCCGGGTACGCCAGGACGGCGAGGTCCTAGACCAAGGCGAGCTGTTCACCTGCCTTGCCGAACCGATTGAGGACTGCGTGCTGCAATGGGACGGGGTGCTCGCCCCCGGCGAATTGCCGGTGCATGAGCTGAGCTGCCAATTGATCGAGTGCATCGACGCCGGCGGCGACGTGTTCCGTGTGCGCCTGCGTGCGCCGGCCGGCAAGCCGCCGCGCTACCACGCTGGTCAGTACCTGCAGGTGCTGCGCGAGGATGGCGAGTGGGCGGCGTTCTCCCTGGCGTCCTCGCCGCATTCGGGCCGCGAGCTGGAGCTGCATGTGCTGGCGCGGGAGGACTCCGCGCGCAACCTGCTGGCGTTCGTCCAGCGCCAGGGTTTCGCCCGTGTGCGCCTGCCGTTCGGCGATGCGCACCTTGCCGAGTTGCCCGACGGCCCGCTGGTGCTGATCGCCGCCGGCACCGGCATGGCGCAGATGCACAGCCTGATCGAATACTGCCGCAGCCAGGGTTTCGCCCATCCGGTGCATCTGTACTGGGGCGCGCGCCAGCCCGACGATTTCTACCGCGTCCCGCACTGGCAGGAATGGCAGACGGTGGACAACCTGTTCCTGCACCAGGTGGTCAGCGACCTGTGTGGCTGGGAAGGCCGCTGCGGGCTGTTGCACGAGGCTATCCGCGAGGACTTCGCCGACCTCGGCGCGCTGCATGTCTACGCCAGCGGCTCGCCGGCGATGGTCTATGCGACCCTCGACGCGCTGGTGGAGGCGGGCATGGATGCGCATCAGATGCGCGCGGACGTGTTCGCCTACGCGCCCCGCTGAGGTCGAGCCCGCGAGCGTCCGGGAAAGAGGTGAGGAAGCATGCAAAAGGCCGCCCGTGGGCGGCCTTTTTCGTGGGCGGCTGGCGATCAGCGCACCTGCACCACGATCTTGCCCACGGCCCGGCGCTGGCCGAGCGTATCGATGGCCGCGCCGGCCTGGCTCAGCGGGAAGGTCTGCGAGACCAGCGGCTTGATCTTGCCTTCGGCGAACCAGTGGAACAGCTGCTGGAAGTTGGCGGCGTTGTCCTGCGGCTGGCGCTGGGCGAACGAGCCCCAGAACACCCCTACCAGCGACGCGCCCTTGAGCAGCGTGAGGTTGGCCGGCAGGGCGGGGATGGTCCCGCTGGCGAAGCCGACCACCAGCATGCGGCCATTCCAGGCGATGGAACGGAAGGCTTCCTCGAACAGCTCGCCGCCGACCGGGTCGTAGATCACGTCGACGCCCTTGCCGCCGGTCAGCGTTTTCAACTGGTCCTTGAGGCTGCCTTCGCTGTAGTTGATCAGCTCGTCGGCGCCGGCGTTCTTCGCCACCGCCAGCTTTTCCGCGCTGCTCGCCGCGGCGATGACCCGCGCGCCCAGCGCCTTGCCGATCTCCACCGCGGCCAGGCCGACACCGCCGGAGGCACCGAGCACCAGCAGAGTCTCGCCCGGCTGCAGGTTGCCGCGTTGCTTGAGGGCGTGCATCGAGGTGCCGTAGGTCATGCCGAAGGCCGCCGCGCTGGCGAAGTCCATGCCCTCGGGGATCGGCATCACGTTATAGCCGGGCACCGCGACCTGTTCGGCGAAGCTGCCCCAGCCGGTCAGCGCCATCACCCGGTCGCCGACCTTCAGATGGCCGACCTTTTCGCCCACTGCCGCGACCACCCCGGCCGCTTCGCCGCCCGGCGAGAACGGGAAGGGCGGCTTGAACTGGTACTTGCCCTCGATGATCAGGGTGTCGGGAAAGTTGACCCCGGCGGCGTGCACGTCGAGGAGCACTTCGTTGCCCTTGGGCTGCGGGCTGGCGATGTCTTCGAGGACCAGGCTGTCGGCGGGGCCGAAGGCTTTGCAGAGCACGGCTTTCATCGGGGGCTTCCTTCGTTCTGATTGTTGGCCTGGCAGTGTAGGGGCGGGGCCTGCCCGGTCAATCAGCATGCCCCTGCCTGATGGCCGGGCATAAGCCGTGATCGCCGCCGGGCTTGGGCGCGGCACGCACACTGGCTATGCTAGGCGCAGACCTCTGGAGAATCGGCTTTGAAAACCTGCATCGCGTTATTGCTCGCCCTGTCCCTGCCGCTGGCGCACGCCAACGAGGAAGCCGAACCCAAGGAAGGCGAGGCGGCCGCGCCGACGACGGCCTACATCGGCCTCACCCCCGCGCTGGTCGGCAACTACGGGTCCGGGCCGAAGCTGAAGTACTACAAGGCGGACATCGCCCTGCAGGTGAAGAGCGCCGACGCCAAGGCCAAGGTGGAGCACCACGAGCCCTTGATCCGCAATCAGCTGGTGATGATCTTCTCGCAGCAGACCGACGAGAGCCTGGGCAGCCCGGACGGCAAGGAGAAGCTGCGCCAGGAGGCGCTCAAGCAGGTCCAGGACGTGCTCCAGCAGGAAGAAGGTGCGCCGCTGGTGGACGACCTGCTGTTCAACAACCTGGTCGTCCAGCCCTAGCCCGGCGTTTCAGGCCATCTGCGCCAGCGTCTTGCGGAAGCGGCTCAGCGCGGCGAAGAAGAACAGGCTGCCGATGCCGATGATCGCCAGCAACTGCGGCCAGATGATCGCCAACCCCGCACCGCGGTAGAGAATCGCCTGGGCCAGGGCGACGAAGTGGGTGGTCGGCGCCAGCAGCATGATCCGCTGGATCACCTCCGGCATGCTCTCGCGCGGCGTGGTCCCGCCGGAGAGTATCTGCAGCGGCATCAGCACCAGGATGATCAGCAGGCCGAGTTGCGGCATCGAGCGCGCCAGGGTGCCGAAGAAGATGCCCATCGACGTGGTGGCGAACAGGTGCAGCGCGGCGCCTGCGAGGAACAGCCCTACCGAGCCGGCGATCGGCACCTGCAGCCAGCCCTGGACCACCAGCAGCAGCGACAGCGCCGCGGCGCCGAGTACCACCGCGCCCATCGACCATACCTTGGCCAGCATGATCTCGAACGGTGTCACCGGCATCACCAGCAGGTGCTCGATGGTGCCGTGCTCGCGTTCGCGGATCAGCGCCGCGCCGGTGAGAATGATCGAGAGCATGGTGATCTGGTTGATCACTTCCATCACCGAGCCGAACCAGGTGCGCGTCAGGTTCGGGTTGAACTGCATGCGCACGTTCAGCTCGGCGCGTTGGGCGGCGAGGGCGCGGTAGCGGCCGATGAATTCGCCGATCTCGCTGCTGACGATGTTCTGGATGTAGCCGGCGCCGGTGAACGCCTGGCTGATCTGGGTGGCGTCTACGTTCAGTTGCAGCGCCGGCTGGCGGCCGGCGAGCACATCGCTCTGGAAGTTCGGCGGCACGTTCAGGGTGAAGGTGTAGAGCCCGGCGTCCATGCCATGGTCCATGCGGTTCAGGTCGATCAGCGCCGGGCTGAGAAAGTAGGGCGGCTGGAAGCTGTGGACGATCCGTGTGGACAGCTGCGAGCGGTCCTCGTCGACCACCGCGATCGCGGCATTGTGCAGGCTCTCCGGCATGCTGGTGGCGGACGAGTAGACGCCCACGCTGAACGACCAGACGATCAGCGCCAGCAGCGCGTAGTCGCGGCCCAGGCTGCGGAACTCCTTGAGCCCCAGGTGGAAGATGTTGGCCAGGCGCTCCATGGTCAGGCCTCCTGCTTCTTCAACAGTGTCGTGCTGAGCAGCGTCAGCAGGGGAATGGTCAGCAGCAGCGGCACGAAATAGGCGGCCAGGTCGGCGACGCCCAGCGCCTTGGAGAAGGCCCCGCGGCTGATCACCACGAAGTGCGAGGTCGGATAGACGTGTCCGATCAGCGCGCCCAGGCCTTCGAGTGCCGACACCGGGTAGATCAGGCCGGAGAACTGGATAGCCGGCAGCATGGTGGCGATGGCCGTGCCGAACACTGCGGCGATCTGGCTGCGGGTGAAGGTCGATATCAGCAGGCCGAGCCCGGTCGAGCAGAACAGGTAGAGCAGCGCGCCGATTGCCAGAGCCGCCGGGCTGCCCTTGATCGGCACGTCGAACACCAGCACCGCGAACGTGACGAGGGAGAGGAAGTTGAGCAGGCCGATGCCCACGTAGGGCAGTTGCTTGCCGAGGAGGAACTCCAGCTTCGTGACCGGGGTGACGTAGAGGTTGATGATCGAGCCGAGCTCCTTCTCGCGGACCACGCCGAGTGCGGTGAGCATTGCCGGGATCAGCATCAGCATCATCGGGATCACCGCCGGCACCATGGCCTTGAGGCTTTCCACGTCGGGGTTGTAGCGGTAGCGCACCTCGAGGTCCGCCAGCGCCGCAGCGCCGGGTTGCGGCGAGCGCTGCGCCAGTCCGCGCAGGTAGTCGTTGTGCAGGCCCTGCACATAGCCGTTGATGGTGTCGGCGCGGGTCGGCATGGCGCCGTCGATCCACATGCCGATCTGTGGGCTGGCGCCGCGCTTGAGGTCGCGGCCGAAGTGCGCCGGGATTTCCACCGCCAGGCTGATCTCGCCGTCGCGCATGCGTCGCTCGAGGTCGGCGTAATCGGTGATCGCCGGGCGCTCGGTGAAGTAGCGCGAGCCGGTCAGGTTGAGCACGTACTCCTGGCTGGTGGTGGTCTGGTCGCGGTCGAGCACGGCGAAGGTCAGGTTCTCCACGTCCAGGTTGATGCCATAGCCGATGATGAACATCAGCAGCAGCGGGCCGAGCAGCGCCAGCGTGCGACGGATCGGGTCGCGGCGCAGCTCCATGCTCTCGCGCAGCGAGTAGCTGAGCAGCCGGCGCAGGCTAAAGCGCCGTTGTGGCTGCGCCTGTGGCGCCACGGGCGCGCCGACCGGCGTTGCCGGCTCGGTGGCGATGGCGGCGGCGCCGGTGGCTTCCTCGAGGTAGGCGATGAAGGTCGCCTCCAGGGTCGGCAGCCCGCGCTTGGCGATCAGCGCCTGCGGAGTGTCGCTGTCGAGCACCTTGCCCGCGTGCATCAGCGAGATGCGGTCGCAGCGCAGCGCTTCGTTCATGAAGTGGGTGGAGATGAAGATGGTCACGCCATCGTTGCGCGACAGGTCGATCATCAACTCCCAGAAACCGTCGCGGGCGATCGGGTCGACCCCCGAGGTCGGCTCGTCGAGGATCAGGATTTCCGGCTTGTGGATCACCGCCACCGCCAGCGAAAGACGCTGGCGCATGCCCAGCGGCAGGGCGTCGGGCAGGGCCTCCAGCGAGCCGAGCAGGTCGAAGCGGCCGGCCATCTCGGCGACCCGTGCGTCGATCTGCTCGCGCGGCACATGGAACAGCTGGGCGTGCAGCACCAGGTTCTGGCGCACGCTGAGTTCGGCGTACAGCGAGAAGCCCTGGGACATGTAGCCGACCCGGCGGCGGGTGTTCATGTCCTGCGGATCGACCTTCTGGCCGAACAGGAAGGCTTCGCCCTCGCTGGCCGGCAGCAGGCCGGTGAGCATCTTCATGGTGGTCGACTTGCCGCAGCCGTTGGAGCCGAGGAAGCCGAAGATCTCGCCGCGCTCGATGCGGAAATTCACATGGTCGACCGCGACGAAGTCGCCGAAGCGGCAGGTCAGCTGGCGCGCCTCGATGGCGATCTGTCCGGCTTCGCCCTGGGAGCGCGGCGGAATCACCAGTTGCCGGTGATCGCGGCGTTTCTCCTCCGGCTGCAAGGCGATGAAGGTTTCCTCCAGGCTGCTGCAGCCGGTGGCATCGCGCAGTTCCTGCGGCGTGCCGGTGGCGAGGATGCGCCCGTCGTCCATCGCCATCAGCCAGTCGAAGCGTTCGGCCTCCTCCATGTAGGCGGTGGCGACCAGCACGCTCATGCCGCGGCGTTCGCTGCGCAGGCGTGCGATCAGCTCCCAGAACTGGTTGCGCGAGAGCGGATCGACGCCGGTGGTGGGCTCGTCGAGGATCAGCAAATCCGGATCGTGGATCAGCGCGCAGCACAGCCCGAGCTTCTGCTTCATGCCGCCGGACAGCTTGCCGGCCGGGCGCTCGGCGAAGGGCGACAATCCGGTGCTGGCGAGCAGGTCGGCGATGCGCCGCTGGCGCTCCGCGGCATCCTGGCCGAACAGGCGGCCGAAGAAGTCGACGTTCTCGAACACCGACAGCGTCGGGTAGAGGTTCTTGCCCAGGCCTTGCGGCATGTAGGCGATGCGCGGGCAGACCGCACGGCGGTGTTCGGCATCGGCCATGTCGCCGCCGAGCACTTCGATGCGGCCCTGCTGGATCTTCCGCGCGCCGGCGATCAGCGCCAGCAGGCTGGATTTTCCCACCCCGTCCGGGCCGATCAGGCCGACCATCCGGTCCGCCGGGATGTCCTGATCGACACCGCGCACGGCGTAGGTCTCGCCATAACGCAGATCGACCCCGTGCAGCTGGGCGACCGCGGGCCGCGAGCTCACTGCGGAACCTTGGTCTGCAGCCTTTCGGGCCATTCAACCTGCGGGTCGAGGCGCAGGTAGGCCATGCCAGGCACGCCGGTCTTCACCTGGGCGAGGTGTTGCTGCAGCAGCGCCGGATCGATGCGTGCCTTGACCCGGAACATCAGCTTCTCGCGCTCGCTGGCGGTTTCCACGGTTTTCGGGGTGAACTGGGCGACGCTGGCGACGTAGGACACCTTGGCCGGAATCACGTACTGCGGGATCGCGTCGATCACCAGGCGCACGTCCGAGCCGAGGGTGACGCGGCCGGCCTGCGCGGAGGGCAGGAAGAAGGTCATGTAGACGTCGCCCAGGTCGACCAGGTTGAGCACCTTGCCGCCGGCCGCGAGCACTTCGGCCGGTTGGGCGATGCGGTACTGCACGCGACCGCTGCGCGGCGCCTTCAACTGGCTGTCGTCGATATCGGCGAGCAGGCGGTCGACGCTGGCATTCGCGGCCTCCACCGCGGACTGCGCCTCGATCACCTGCGAGCGCGCGGCGGCGATGCCGGCATCCGCCGAGGCCACCTGCGAACGCGCCGCCGCCAGCGCCGCCTGGGCGCTTTGCAGGTGCGCCAGGTCGTCATCGAGTTGCTGCCGGGGCATGGCGTTGCGCTGCACCATGGCCGCGGTGCGCGCGTAGCGCTTGTCGCTGGCGGAGAGTTCGGCCTGACGCTGGCGCACCACGGCTTCGGCGGTGGTCCTCTCGCTTTCGCGCAGGCTGACCTGGGCCTGCGCAGTGCGCGTGGCATTTTCCGCCTGGCGCACCTGGGCGCGGGCCTGGGCGAGTTGCGCCTCGAGCACCTGGGTGTCCATTTTCGCCACGGTCTGGCCGGCCTCGACGAAGTCGCCTTCGTCCACCTCGATGGAGGCGATGCGCCCGCCGAGCTTGCTGGCGACGTCGATCTCGGTGGCCTCGATGCGCCCGTTGCCGCTGGCGATGCCGTCTTCCAGGCCACTGGGACGCCATTCGAACCAGGCCAGCGCGGCCAGGATCAGGAGCCCGGCGAGAATGCCGGCGCGGATCGTCCATTTTCCCTTGAGTGTCATCGGGAGCTGCCTTCTGCTGCGGAGGGGGACATCGGCCCGTCAGGATAGACGACGAGCGTCGATGCTTTTACAGGTTCAGCTTGAGACGGGCGGCAGTTGGTCGCACTGATTCGGATCAAGCGCGTCCCAGCGCATGCTCCGGTTGCGCCCCGCGCGCTTGGCCCGATAGAGCGCGCCGTCCGCCTGGGCGACCAGGGTTTCCGCGCGATTGTCGGGCACGTCGCGGGAGGTGGAAAGGCCGATGCTGACGGTCACCCGGCCCAGCGGGCTGTCGGGATGGGGGATGCGCAGTTCGGCGATCAGCCGCTGCAGTCGCGCGGCGACGTGCTCGGCGCCGGCTTCGTCGGTGTCCATCAGGATCAGCGCGAACTCTTCGCCGCCGTAGCGGCAGGCGACGTCGCCTTCGCGCTGCAGGCCGCGTTGCAGCTGGCCGCCCACCTGGCGCAACGCATCGTCGCCCGCGAGGTGGCCGAGGGCGTCGTTGTAGGCCTTGAAGTGGTCGATATCCAGCAACAGCAAGGCCAGCGGCCGCGCGGTGCGGCACATGCGCCGCCACTCCGCCTGCAGGCGTTGGTCGAAGAAGCGGCGGTTGTAGAGCCCGGTCAGGCCGTCCTGCTGCGACAGCCGCTGCAGGTGCGCTTCCAGTTGCAGGCGTTCGCTGTTGTCGCGGGACACGCCGATCAGGTATTCGTGGCCATTCACCTCCACCAGCTGCGCACTGATTTCCGCGGCCCTGACGCTGCCGTCGCGACGGCGCATCTCGCGCTGGAAGATCGGCGAGGTGTCCTCGCGCTGGGCCTGGCGGACTTCCTCCAGCCAGGCGTGATAGCCGGGCAGGATCTGCTCCGGGGCCTCGCTGAACAGCCGGGCGAAGCTTTGCGCGTCATAGCCGAGGCTGTCGTAGGTGGCGCGGTTGGTGTGCAGCAGGCCGCCGCTCTTCGGATCGATGATGAACAGGCCGTCGCTGCTGGAGTCGGTCAGGTCGAGCACCAGTTGCAGGCGCTCGCGGCTGTCGATCAGCACCTTTTCGATCTCCTCGCGCTGGCGCATTTCCTTGTTCAGGCGACGGTTGCCCGCCTTCAGCGCACGGGCGCGGCGGTCGTTTTCCATCGCCAGGGCGAGGGCCGCCACCAGCAGCAGACTGATCACCAGGCCGGCGCCAAGGACGAACTCGGGCAACGGGCTGTCCAGGCTGGCGACCAGTTCACGGGTCGGGCTGAGTTGCAGCGCGAAGGCATCGTTGTTCAGCAGGTGCAGCGGAACCTGCTGCTGGAGGTCGTCGCGCGCCTCGCGGGTGGTATGGGTGTAGATCGAATTCTGCCGTTCCAGCAGGCGCACGTTGAACTCGTCGGCGCTGTCCGCCAGCAGCTCGTCCATCAGCTCCTCGACGCGGAAAACCCCCTGCACGAAGCCGTCGAAGCGCGCTACGCCCTGTTTGTCATGCAGGTAGATAGGGTCGTAGAGGACGAAGCCGCGGCCGCCCTGAACCAGGGCGAAGCTGTTGGAAAACTGCGGCTGGCCGCTGGCCTTGGCCTGCATGGCGATCGGGTAGTTCGGGTGCGTGGGCGTGAGCTGGAAATCGCGCGCGGCCTCGTTGCCGGCCAGGGGCAGCAACCAGTGGATGCGCAGGTCGGCGCCCATCCACTGGATCGACTGATAGCCCTTGAAGTGGCGCAGGGCGAACTCGACGGTGAGTGTCCACTCGTCGTGCGGAATGCGCCCGTGGAAATCCCACAGCTGGGCGATGCGCGAGAGGTTCTGCACCTCCTCGTCGATGTTGCTCTCCAAGGTCTGCGCCAGCGCCCGCGCGTGATAGGCGACGCGCTCGGCGACGCGTTCCTGCTGGATGCTGCGCAGCTTGTGCCACAGCAACCCGCAGCCGCCGAACAGCAGAATCAGCAGTAGCAGCAACAGGCGCGCGGACCAGACGAAACGCTTACGAGGCATCGGGGATTCCAGGGTAATTGGCTGCTGTCATAGCACAGTGCCGCCAGCCGCTCAACGCAGCGCGAGCACGCGCAGCCAGTCGTCCTCGCCGATGGGCATCACCGACAGGCGACTGCCCTTCTGCAGCAGCGGCATCCGCGCCAGCTTCGGCTCGGCGCGCAGGCGTTTCAGGCTCAGCAGCGCGGGAAACGCTTCGACGAACGCCACGTCACGCGCGCTCCAGGGGTTCTTTTCCAGGCTCGCCCTGGCATCGAAGTAGGGGCTCTCGGGGTCCAATGCCGTGGGGTCGGGATAGGGCTCGCCGACGATCCTGCCGATGCCGGCGATGCCCGGTTCCGCGCAGCTGGAGTGGTGGAAAAGGAACAGTTCGCCCACATTCATGGCGCGCAGATAATTGCGTGCCTGATAATTGCGCACGCCATCCCAGCGCGCCTGCCCCAGGCGCTGCAGGTCGCGGATAGACAGCTCGTCGGGTTCGGACTTCATCAGCCAGTGCGGCATGAACCTTGCTCCTTGTTTTTGGTGTTGGGGTGGGGCTGATTCTGGTCTGACGTGCGGTCATCTAGCCAATTGCACGGACTCCTGGCTTGGCGGAAAATGCCGCCCGTTCGACCCGCAACGGCCGCGAGCCCGAAAAGAAAATGCCGGCGAACAATGCGCAACATTTGCCTGGAAGGGGGAGGCAATTAGATGAAACGTAAACCTGATCTGTTGTGGGTTCTGGTCATTCTGTTCGGTCTGGGTGTGGTGACTACCGGCTACACCCAGAGTCAGTGGGAACGTCCCGGTGACATCCCGGTGAGCGTTTCGGCGCAGCAGCAACGCTGATTGCCTCCCGCGCCACGCATCCTCCGGTGGCGCCGTACCATCCGCTGTCGGTGATGCACGCCTGCAGCGGGACATCCCAACTGGCCTGGGCCAGTCGATCCACCTTCTGACAGTCATGCGCCAAGCCGATCAATCGCGGCTTGTGTATCCCCTTGCGGCGCTGCAGAAACGCCAGGCTGCGGTCGTAGAATCCGCCGCCCATGCCCAGCCTTCCGCCGTTTTCATCGAAGCCCACCAGCGGTAGCAGGATCAGGTCCAGTGCCCATGGCTTGCGTTGCCGCTTCGGCACGCGCGTCGGTTCGGCGATACCGAAGCGGTTGCCGCGCAAGCGTTCGCCCGCGCGCACGCGCTGGAACGCCATGCGCGTGCGCGGCCAGGGATTGAGTACCGGTAGATAGGTCGCCTTGCCGCGGCGGCGCGCTTCCTCGAGCAGCAGGCGCGGATCGATTTCGCCGTCATTGGGCAGGTACATTGCGATGTGCCGGGCACGCCGAAACAGCGCGTGCTGCGCAAGGCGGCGGTACAGCGCGCGGGAGGCCTGGCGTTGTTCGAGGCGACTCAGGGAGCGACGCCGCCGTCGCAGCAGGCGACGCAGTTCGGCGCGGGAAAGGGATTCGCTGGCGATCATCAAGGACGGGCCGCTGCGGATGACCGAAGAATCCGCGGACTGAATCCACGGATTGAAAAGGTGACTCCCCGAGGTGCCGCTGTCGGTTTGACCCTTGAACCCGAAAGTTCAAGGTGGCGACTGCAGGAGACCGTAAGGCTTTCCGTCAGGCGGACATGCACACGGGCCCCACGTGCAGCCTCCAGGGTTTTGCGTATCGGGAGAGGGACGTGACCAACTGGCGCACACACCAGGGAGCTGTGGCGAGTATACCCCAATAGGCCGCCGTGCAATTAGCTACGGGCTTCATCCGGATCGGTGGCAAGGGCCTCGTCGACTCGATCCAGCAGATCGCGCACCTGTTCTCGGGTGGAATCCGCCTGCAGATCGAGGCGTTGCTGCTTGTGCAGCAGGTCGTGGGTGATGTTGAGGGCGGCCATCACGGCGACGCGGTCGGCACCGATGACTTTGCCGCTGGTGCGTATCTCGCGCATCTTGCCGTCCAGGTAGCGCGCGGCGCTCTCCAGGTTGGCTCGCTCGTCCTGCGGGCAGGAGATGCAGTACTCCTTGTCGAGAATCTGCACGTTTACGGTATTTGGCTGGGTCATTAGTCCTGCTCCAGGGCTTTCAGGCGCGAAATCATCGCTTCGACCTTCTGCCGGGCCATTTCGTTCTTTTCGATCAGATGAGCGCGCTCTTCGCGCCAGGAACGCTCGCTTGCCAGCAGGAGTCGGTTCTGCGTCTTGAGCTGCTCTATGCGCTGGATTAACAGCTCCAGCTTGCCCGCGAGCGCTTGCAGTTCGGCGTGTTCCATGGGCTCCCTACTTGGGCTGATTGATGGGCGGAACTATAACAGCCGCTCGGCAGGACGCCGGACCGGCATCGCCCCGATACTTCGCGCGAAGGGCTCGCGGCAAACGGCCACGGCGGGTGCCGACGTGCTGCGACAGGGCTGCCTTCGGGGCGTCAGGCTGCTAGGATACCTGGCCCTCATTCTAGTGATTGCGCCCTTCCGCGCCTAGCCGCCCATGCCTTCTTCGAACTCCCCGTACACCGCTTTCGCCGCGCTGCTTTCCAGCAGCGGTCACCCCGTTTCCCCGGCCGAACTGCATGGCCTTCTGCTCGGTCGCAGCTGCGCTGGTGCAGACTTCGATCACGCAGCGTGGCTGCAGGATGCCGCCGAACTGCTCGGCGGCGAGCCGCAGGACAACGTGCGCCAGGCGCTCATCGGCCTGCAGGACATGGTCAAGGGGGAACTCACCGGCGACGACATCGCCGTGGTCCTGCTGCTGCCTGGCGACGACGCGCCGCTGAGCGAGCGTGCCGTCGCCCTCGGCCAGTGGTGCCAGGGCTTCCTCGGCGGCTTCGGCATGACCTCCCGTGACGGCGCATTGTCCGCCGAGGCCATGGAAGTGCTGCAGGACCTCGCCGCCATCGCCCAGGTGCAAAGCGCGCTGGAAGAGTCCGAAGACGGCGAGAACGACTACATGGAAGTGATGGAGTACCTACGCGTCGCCCCCCTTCTATTGTTTACCGAATGTGCCAAGCCGGTCGCCGCGGCGCCCGTTGCGAGCAAACCCTCCCTGCACTGAGAAGCTAAGGCGTCCTGCCATGACCAGCATCCCGAAGTCGGAATACGCCCGCCGCCGCAAAGCGCTGATGGCGCAGATGGAACCCAACAGCATTGCCATCCTGCCGGCCGCGCCGGTGTATATCCGCAACCGCGATGTCGAGCATGTCTATCGCCAGGACAGCGACTTCCAGTACCTCTCGGGCTTTCCCGAGCCGGAGGCGGTGATCGCCCTGATCCCCGGCCGCGAGCACGGCGAGTACGTGCTGTTCTGCCGGGAGCGCAATCCCGAGCGCGAACTGTGGGACGGCCTGCGCGCCGGCCAGGAAGGCGCGATCCGCGACTTCGGCGCCGACGATGCCTTCCCCATCGGCGACATCGACGACATCCTTCCCGGGCTGATCGAAGGTCGCGAGCGGGTCTACTACGCGATCGGCACCAATCCGGAGTTCGACCAGCACCTGATGGAGTGGGTCAACGTGATCCGCTCCAAGGCGCGCCAAGGTGCGCAGCCGCCGAACGAGTTCGTCGCCCTCGACCACCTGTTGCACGACATGCGCCTGTACAAGAGCGCCGCCGAGGTGAAGGTGATGCGCGAGGCCGCGGAAATCTCCGCGCGCGCGCACATCCGCGCCATGCAGGCGAGCCGCGCCGGGCTCTTCGAGTACCACCTCGAGGCCGAGCTGGACTACGAGTTCCGCAAGGGCGGGGCGAAGATGCCGGCCTACGGCTCCATCGTTGCGGCCGGCCGCAACGGCTGCATCCTGCATTACCGCGAGAACGACTCGGTGTTGAAAGACGGCGAGCTGGTGCTGATCGACGCGGGCTGCGAGATCGACTGCTACGCCAGCGACATCACCCGCACCTTCCCGGTCAGCGGCGTGTTCTCCGCCGAACAGAGGGCGCTCTACGAAATCGTCCTGGCGGCGAACGTCGAGGCCTTCAAATTCATCGGTCCCGGCCGCCACTGGAACGAAGCCCACGAGGCCACCGTGCGGGTGATCACCGCCGGCCTGCTCGAGCTCGGCCTGCTCAAGGGCACGCTCGACGAACTGATCGCCTGCGAAGCCTACAAGCCCTTCTACATGCACCGTGCCGGCCACTGGCTAGGCATGGACGTGCACGACGTCGGCGACTACAAGGTCGGCGGCGAATGGCGCGTGCTCGAACCGGGCATGTCGATGACCGTCGAGCCGGGCATCTACATCGCGCCCGACAACACCAGCGTGGCGAAGAAGTGGCGCGGTATCGGCATTCGCATCGAGGACGACGTCGTGGTGACCCGCACCGGCTGCGAAATCCTCACCGGCGGAGTGCCGAAAGGCATCGACGAAATCGAGGCGCTGATGGCCCAGGCCCGGCGCGAGGTGGCATGAGCATGCAACGGACCCAGATTGCGATCATCGGTGGCGGCCTGGTCGGCGCCAGTCTTGCCCTGAGCCTGCAGGCCGGCGCCCGGCAGCGTGGCTGGAAAATCGAGATGATCGAGCCGTTCGCGCCCGGCGACAGCTACCAGCCCAGCTACGACGCGCGCTCCTCGGCGATTTCCTACGGCACGCGGCTGATCTACCAGCGCCTGGGCGTGTGGGAGAGCATCGCGCGGCGCGCCGAGCCGATCCTCGACATCCATGTCTCCGAGCGCGGTCGCTTCGGCGCCACCCGTCTATCCGCCAGCGCCGAGCGCGTGCCGGCGCTGGGCTACGTGGTGGAGAACGCCTGGCTCGGCCAGTGCCTGTGGGAAGCGCTGGACAGCGACGTGATCAACTGGCGCTGCCCGGCGGTGGTCGAGCAGATGCAGGCGCGCGAGGACGGCTACCGACTGATCCTGGACGACGAGACGACACTCGATTGCGACCTCGCGATCCTCGCCGACGGCGGCCGTTCGGGTCTGCGCGAGCGGCTCGGCATCCAGGTCGACAAGACGCCGTACGGGCAGACCGCGCTCATCGCCAACGTCACCCCGAGCGAGGCGCATCGCGGGCTGGCCTTCGAGCGCTTCGTCGCCGACGGGCCGATGGCGCTGCTGCCGCTGGCCGACAACCGCTGCGCGCTGGTCTGGACGCGGCCGACCGAGGAGGCCACACGCCTCGCGGCGCTGGACGACCGGGCCTTCCTCGGCGAGCTGCAGCGGACCTTCGGTTACCGCCTCGGCGCGTTTCGCCAGGTCGGCGCGCGGCACCTCTACCCGCTGGTGCTGATCGAGGCGCAGGAGCAGGTGCGCTCGCACCTGGTGGTGCTGGGTAACGCCGCCCACGGCATGCACCCCATCGCCGGCCAGGGCTACAACCTGTCGCTGCGCGACACGGTGGAGCTGGCGGATACCCTGCTGCGCAGCGAGGCGCCGCTGGGCGACCTGGCGACCCTGCAGGGCTACCTGGCGCGCCAGCGCCTCGACCAGGAGATGACCATCGGCTTCTCCGACCGCGTCACCCGGCTGTTCACCGCGGCCGATCCGGCGCTTTCCAGCGTGCGTCATCTGGGGCTGCTCGGTCTCGACCTGTTGCCGCCAGCCAAGCGCTGGTTCGCCCGCCAGGCCATGGGACTGGGTACGCGCGTTAGCTGATTCCGCCGCGTTCGCCGGGGCTCGGGCGCTGCGGCATAAGCGCGCGAAGATTCCCCCGAAACGGGCGCGCCGGGGCGTGAACTGGTAAAAACGCAGCTTCTTCGGCGGCGCTTCGGCGCCGGTTCCGTAACGCCCAACGGGCGAAACCCCAGGTTCGGCCGCTTCGCCAGGCGAGGCGGCCTTAAGGAATACAATGCAGATGCAAGCGGATGTGATCATCGTGGGTGCCGGCATGGTCGGCAGTGCGCTGGCCCTGGCACTGAAGGACAGCGGTCTGAAAATCCTCCTCCTCGATGGCGGTCCGTTAAGCCTCGAGCCCTTCGACAGTAGCGCCGCGTTCGAGCCACGGGTCAGCGCGCTGTCCGTCGCCAGCCAGCGTATTCTCGAGCGCCTGGGCGCCTGGGAGGGCATCGTCGCCCGTCGCGCCAGCGTCTATGAAGACATGCAGGTGTGGGACGGCAGCGGCACCGGCAACATCCATTTCTCCGCCGCCAGCGTGCATGCCGAATCGCTCGGCCATATCGTCGAGAACCGCGTGGTGCAGGAGGCGCTGCTCGAACGTCTGCTGGGAACCCGCGTCGACCTGCTGCCCAACGCGCGCGTCGACCAGATCAAGCGCAACGACCACGGCTGGCTGCTGACCCTCACCGAAGGCCGCGAGCTGAGCGCGCCGTTGCTGATCGCCGCCGACGGGGCCAACTCCACCGTGCGCCGCCTGGCCGGCTGCGCCACCCGTGAGTGGGATTACCTGCACCACGCGATCGTCACCAGCGTGCGCAGCGAGAAACCGCACCTGCGCACGGCGCGCCAGCGTTTCACCGATGACGGCCCGCTGGCGTTCCTGCCGCTGGACCGCGACGGCGACCAGCACTGGTGCTCGATCGTCTGGTCCTGCACGCCCGCCGAAGCCGGCCGCCTGATGGCGCTGGAGGACGGCGCGTTCTGTGCCGAACTGGGCAATGCGTTCGAGCATCGTCTGGGCGAGGTCCAGGCTGCGGACCCGCGGTTGTGCATTCCGCTGCGCCAGCGCCACGCCAAGCGTTATATCCAGCAGGGCCTGGCGCTGATCGGCGACGCCGCCCATGTGATCCACCCGCTCGCCGGGCAGGGCGTGAACCTGGGCTTCCTCGACGCCGCGGTGCTCGCCGAAGTGCTGCTGCATGCGCAGCAGCGCGGTGAAACGCTGGCCGACGAGCGCGTGCTGAGCCGCTTCGAGCGTCGGCGGATGCCGAACAACCTGGCGATGATGGCGGCGATGGAGAGCTTCGAGCGGCTGTTCCAGAGCAACCTGTTGCCGCTGCGCTGGCTGCGCAACACCGGCCTGCGTCTGGTCGACAAGCTGCCGGAAGCCAAATCGCTGTTCGTTCGCCAGGCGCTCGGACTGTCCGGCGATCTCCCCGAACTGGCCCGCCTCTGACGTTGTGCCGGGCGCTTCCCGGCGTCCGGCGATGCTCTTCCAACGCCTTCGCACTCGCCGCCAGCACCTGGCGGCGGTCTTTTCGCGCCACGATTTCCTTCGTATCCGCCCGCCCGTCGGACCGCCTCGAGGCCGGGCCGCGGCCCTGCGAGCGGACATCAACTGCGACAGAAACCCGGGATGACCGCCCCCCACCTTGCGGCTACAATGCGCGCCATTCGATGCGGCCGACCATCCCCGGCAGGCCTGTTTGGATCTGCGCAAGCCCCGTCAACCGCGGGTTTCAGCCAGATCGCCAGGCCCGAACGCATCTCGCCGGACCCGGAAGGAGAAACCCATGGGTAAGCGTACGCCCCTCTACGACCAGCACCTGGCGCTCGGCGCCAAGATGGTCGACTTCGGCGGCTGGGACATGCCGCTGCACTACGGATCGCAGGTCGAAGAGCACCATCAGGTGCGCCGTGACTGCGGTGTCTTCGATGTCTCCCACATGACCGTCGTCGACCTGTCCGGCAGCGATGCCAAGGTCTTCCTGCAAATGCTCCTGGCGAACGATGTCGCGCGCCTGGCGAGCCCCGGCAAGGCCCTCTACAGCGCAATGCTCAACGAGCGTGGCGGGGTGGTCGACGATCTGATCGTCTACCTCACCGAGGACGGTTACCGCCTGGTGGTGAACGCCGCCACCCGCGACAAGGACCTCGCCTGGATGCAGCGGTGCAGCGAGGGTTTCAACGTCGAGCTGCGCGAGCGCGCGGACCTCGGCATGCTGGCGGTGCAAGGCCCGCAGGCGCGAGCGCGGACCTGCGAGCAGGTCAATCACGTGCGCGCCGAATTGATTCGGGCGCTCAAGCCGTTCCAGGGCTTCGCCGATGGCGACTGGTTCATCGCCCGCACCGGCTACACCGGTGAGGACGGCCTGGAGATCATCCTGCCGCAGGACCAGGTCGCCGGGTTCTTCAGCGAACTGGTCGGCGCCGGCATCTCGCCGATCGGCCTCGGCGCGCGCGACACCCTGCGCCTGGAAGCCGGTATGAACCTCTACGGCCAGGACATGGACGACAGCACGTCGCCGCTGATCTCGAACATGGCCTGGACGCTCGCCTGGGAGCCCGCCGAGCGCCAGTTCATGGGCCGCGCCGCGCTCGAGGCACAGCGCGCCCAGGGCGCCCTGCCACGTCTGGTCGGGCTGGTGCTGGAAGAGCGCGGCGTGCTGCGTGCGCATCAGGTGGTACGCGTGGTCGGCGTCGGCGACGGCGAGATCACCAGCGGCAGCTATTCGCCGACGCTGGGTAAATCGATAGCGCTGGCACGCGTGCCGGCCGCCACCGGCGTGCGCGCCGAGGTGGAGATCCGTGGCAAGTGGTATCCGGTTCGGGTCGTCCAGCCCACCTTCGTCCGCCATGGCAAAGCACTGATCTGATCGCCCGGCCTTCCGCTCCGCAGGTTTTCCGCGAAAAGCCGCGCGGGGCTGCTAAATTACCGGCAGTTTTTTTCCAACTCTGGAGACCAAGAAAATGAGTGATATCCGTGCCGACCTGCGTTACGCCGCCAGCCACGAATGGGCCCGCCTGGAAGCCGACGGCACGGTCACCGTGGGCATTTCCGACCATGCCCAGGAAGCCCTCGGCGACGTGGTCTTCATCGAGCTGCCGGAAGTCGGCGCACAACTCGCCGCCGGCCAGGAAGCCGGCGTCGTCGAGTCGGTGAAGGCCGCCTCCGATATCTACGCCCCGGTGGGCGGTGAAGTCATCGCGGTGAATACCGGCCTGGCCGATGGCCCGGAAGGCGTCAACAGCGATCCTTACGGCAGCTGGTTCTTCAAGCTGAAGCCCAGCGACGTCAGCGAGCTGGACAAGCTGCTCGATGCCGACGGCTACCGCGCCGCCGCCGACGAAGCCTGAGTTCCGGCGAGCACCGACCGTGTCGGGTGCCCTCGGCTCATCGAAACCGGCGTCCGCGCCGGTTTCGCGTTTCTGCTCGGTGTCTCCTTCACCCCGCCGGGAACGCGCTCAGCGGCCCGCCGGTCGGCGCCGAGTGCGCTGCATCAATAAACGCCTAGGGGAGCATGGTGGCTTTTCTGTCATAATCGCGCCCCCTCAAGAGTGGTCCTGAACCTTCATGTTCGAACTTTTCAGCGGGCTCGATGCCTGGCTGGTGCTGAGCCTGGTGCTCGCTCTGGCATTCGTCCTCACCTTCGAATTCATCAACGGTTTCCATGACACTGCGAACGCGGTCGCCACGGTGATCTACACCAAGGCGATGCCTCCGCACCTCGCCGTATTCGCTTCGGGTGTGTTCAATTTCCTCGGCGTGCTGCTCGGCGGCGTGGGCGTGGCCTACGCGATCGTCCACCTGCTGCCGGTCGAGCTGCTGATCAACGTCAACACCGCCCACGGCCTGTCGATGGTGTTCTCGCTGCTCGCCGCCGCCATCGCCTGGAACCTTGGCACCTGGTACCTGGGGATTCCGGCGTCCAGTTCGCACACCCTGATCGGCTCGATCCTTGGCGTCGGCCTGGCCAACGCGCTGATCACCGGGATTCCGGTGGGTGGCGGGATCAACTGGCAGAAGGCGATCGACATCGGCCTGTCTCTGATCCTTTCGCCGATGGTCGGTTTCGTCGTCGCCGGCCTGGTGCTGCTCGGCCTGAAGTGGTGGCGGCCGTTCTCGAAGATGCACAAGACCCCCGAACAGCGCCGCAACAAGAAGCACCCGCCGTTCTGGAATCGCCTGGTGCTGGTGCTGTCGGCGATGGCCATGAGCTTCGTCCACGGGTCCAACGACGGGCAGAAGGGCATCGGCCTGATCATGCTGGTGCTGATCGGCCTGGTGCCGGCCAAGTTCGTCCTCGATCTGAACGCCAGCACCTACGAGATCGAGCGTACCCGCGACGCGGCGACCCACCTGAGCATGTTCTACGAGCGCAACGTCGATTCGCTGGGCGATTTCCTCGCGCTGAAACGTCGCGACGTCGACCTGCCGCCGGAATATCGCTGCGATCCGAAGCTGACCGTGCCGACCATCGCCGCGCTGAAGGCCAACCTCGAGGGCATCGACGACTACCGCACCTTAAGCGAAGCCAAGCGCATCGAAGTGCGCCGCTATCTGCTGTGTCTGGACGACTCGGCGAAGCTGGTCGGCAAGCTGAACGTGCTCTCGGGACGCGACAAGTCGGACCTCGACAAGCTGCGCGGCGACCTCACCACCACCACCGAGTACTCGCCGTTCTGGGTGATCCTGGCGGTGGCGCTGGCGCTCGGCATGGGCACCATGATTGGCTGGAAACGGGTGGTCTTCACCGTGGGCGAGAAGATCGGCAAGCAGGGTATGACCTATGCGCAGGGCATGTCCGCGCAGATCACCGCCGCCTGCGCCATCGGCCTTGCCAACGTGTTCAGCCTGCCGGTATCGACCACCCACGTGCTGTCGTCCGGCGTCGCCGGGACCATGGTGGCGAACAAGAGCGGACTGCAGGGCAACACCATCCGCAACATCCTGCTGGCCTGGGTGCTGACTTTGCCCATCTCGATGGCGCTGGCGGCACTGTTGTTCTGGACCGCCACCCGCGTGTTCGGCTGAAGCCGGATTGCTCGAAAAGGCCGCCCACGGGCGGCCTTTTTGTTACCCGCAGCATGGGCCACGGCGGATGACAGGCATGAAAAAGCCGCCCTGGGGCGGCTTCGTCGTCGCTGCCGGATCACTGCGCCGGTTGTTGCTCGGCGGTCAGGATCGCGGTGGCCAGGGCCATGTCGTCGGCCTGCAGGCCCGGATTGTTGCCGCGCACCTGCTGCAGGGCGGCTTCCAGGTAGGGGCCGCGGATCGCGCCGTTGCTGGCGACGAAGCTGCTGGCGTCGTCCTGGGCGGCGTAGACGATCTTGTCGTCCTTGAAGGTTGAGTACAGCGAGGCGGAAATACCGGCGGACGTGGCGTAGTCACGCATCCCTGCGGCCATGGCGGCTGTGGCAGGCAGGCAAAGCGCCAGCGAAGCGATCAGAAGTTTATTGCGCATGATAGGACTCCTTTTGTACGGCCCGTCGAGGGGGACCTACCCATCAGAAAGCGACGTACGGCAAACAGTTCCGTTCGCTATGCCGGCTCTCAGGCCGCTTCGACCCTGAGCAGCACGCCATCCTGGCCAACCACGCGCACTTCGCTGCCCTGCGGCAGGTCCGGGCCGGTCACCAGCCAGAGGCTGTCGCCGGCCTTGATCTTGCCGCGTCCGTCGACGATCGCTTCGTGCAGGGCGAAGCGCCGGCCGAGGAATTCCTGGCCGCGCTGGTTCAGGCCCGGCTGCTCCGACGGCGACTTGCCGCTGCGCTGGCGCCGCCACCAGTACACCGCCGTCAGGATCGACAGCACGCCGAACAGCACGAACTGCAACGCCCAGGGCAGCGCCGGGAAAACGAAGCCGGCCAGCGCCACGCCGGCCGCGGCCACGCCGATCCAGAGTAGATAACCGCCGGCGCCGAACACCTCGAGGATCAGCAGCAGCGTGCCGAAGGCCAGCCATTGCCAGGGCGAGAGGTGTTGCAGGTACTCGATCATGGCCGCTTGTCTTCGGGTGCGTTGCCGAAAGTGGCCTTGACGATCTCGCCGATGCCGCCGACCGCGCCGATCACCTGGCTGGCTTCCAGCGGCATCAGGATCACCTTGCTGTTATTGGCGCCGGCCAGCTTGCCGAGGGCGTCGATGTACTTCTGCGCGACGAAGTAGTTCACCGCCTGCACGTTGCCGCTGGCGATCGCCTCGGAGACTACACGGGTCGCCTCCGCCTCGGCGGCCGCCGCGCGTTCGCGCGCCTCGGCCTCGAGGAAGGCCGCGGCACGCTCGCCCTCGGCGCGGAGAATTTCCGCCTGCTTGTGCCCTTCGGCGGTGAGGATCGCCGCCGAGCGCGAACCCTCGGCTTCGAGAATCTGCGCGCGCTTGACCCGTTCGGCCTTCATCTGCCCGGACATGGCGGCCATCAGGTCGGCCGGCGGGCTGATGTCTTTGATCTCGATGCGGGTGATCTTGATGCCCCAGGGCGCAGTCGCCTCATCAACGGTCTTGAGCAGCTTCTCGTTGATGGCGTCGCGCTGGCTGAGCATGGCGTCCAGTTCCATCGAGCCGAGCACGGTGCGGATGTTGGTCTGCAGCAGGTTGCGGATCGCATGCACCAGGTTGTTCACCTCGTAGGCGGCCTGGGCGGTGTTGATCACCTGGTAGAAGCACACGGCGTCGATCTGCACAGTGGCGTTGTCGGCGGTGATGACTTCCTGCGGGGGGATGTCCAGCACGCTTTCCATGACGTTGATCTTGTGGCCGATGCGGTCCATCACCGGGACGATGATGTTCAAACCGGGCTTGAGCGTGGTGGTGTAGCGACCGAAGCGCTCCACCGTCCACTGGTAGCCCTGCGGCACGACCTTGAAGCCCATGAAGACGATGGCCACGGCGAGGCCGACGAAGAGAAAGATGACGCTGGCGACTTCCATTGCGGTTCCTTTGCGAATGAAGAGGAAGCGCCAGTCTAACCCGGATCGCCGGCCGGCTCAGGTTCCCGGCCGACCAAGCGGTTACCGCACGTTGCGTTCACTTCTGCTCGCTCTGCGGCGTTACCCGGAGGATTTCCTCGATGGTGCTGAGGCCGGCGGCGACCTTTTGCGCGCCGGACAGGCGCAGGCTGCGCATGCCGTCCTTGAAGGCCTGGCGGCGGAAGGCGACGAGGTCGATGTCGGCGGTGATCAGGGGCTTGATCGAGTCGTTGAGCAGCATTATCTCGTAGACCCCGGCGCGCCCCCGGTAGCCCGTGTCGCGGCATTCGTTGCAGCCCACCGCGCGGTGCGCTCCGGTTGGCAGCGGCGCGCTCCAAGGTTTGGTCAGGCTGTGCCAGTCGGCTTCGTCGAGCTCCACCGGCGCCTTGCAGTGCGGGCACAGGGTGCGCACCAGGCGCTGCGCCATGACGCCCAGCAGCGTCGCCTTGAGCAGGTAGTGCGGTACGCCGAGTTCGAGCAGGCGGGTGATCGCGCTGGGCGCGTCGTTGGTGTGCAGGGTGGAGAGCACCAGGTGGCCGGTGAGCGCCGCCTGGATGGCCATTTCGGCGGTCTCCAGGTCGCGGATCTCGCCGACCATGATGATGTCGGGGTCCTGGCGCATCAGCGCGCGCACGCCGCTGGCGAAGGTCAGCTCGATGTTGTGCTGCACCTGCATCTGGTTGAACGCCGGCTCGATCATCTCGATCGGGTCCTCGATGGTGCAGACGTTCACTTCCTCGGTGGCCAGCTGCTTGAGCGTGGTGTACAGCGTGGTGGTCTTGCCCGAACCGGTCGGTCCTGTGACCAGGATGATGCCGTTCGGCTGGCCGGTCATGGATTGCCAGCGGCGCAGGTCGTCGGCGGAGAAGCCCAGCGCGTCGAAGCTCTTGAGCAGCACCTCGGGGTCGAAGATACGCATCACCATCTTCTCGCCGAATGCCGTCGGCAGCGTCGAAAGACGCAGTTCGACCTCACCGCCGTCTGGCGTCTTGGTCTTGATCCGGCCGTCCTGCGGCTTGCGCTTCTCGGCGACGTTCATCCGCCCGAGGTTCTTTAGCCGGCTGATGATGGCGATCGTCACCTGCGCGGGGAACTGATAGACGTTGTGCAGCACGCCGTCGATGCGGAAACGCACCGTGCCCATCTCGCGGCGCGGTTCAATGTGGATGTCGCTGGCGCGCTGCTGGTAGGCGTACTGGAACAGCCAGTCGACGATGTTGACGATGTGCGCGTCGTTGGCGTCCGGTTCCTGGTCCTGCGCGCCGAGGCTGAGCAACTGCTCGAAGTTGCCCAAGTTGCTGATCTTCTGGTCGATCGAGTTGGCGCCGCTGACCGAGCGCGCCAGGCGGTAGAACTCGGTGGTGAAGCGCTGGATCTCCGCCGGGTTGGCCACCACACGCTTGATCGGGCGCTTGAGCACGTGGGTCAGGTTGGCTTCCCAACTGACCACGAACGGCTGCGCGCTGGCGATGGTGACCGCCTCGGCGTCCACCGCGACGGCGAGGATCTTGTGCCTCTGGGCGAAGGCGAAGGACATCAGCGGGGTCAGCGAGGCGACGTCGATCTTCAGCGGGTCGATGCGCAGGTACGGCTGCCCGGCGTGGTCGGCGAGCCAGCGCGTGAGGGTTTCCAGGTCAAGCTTGCGCGGCGGGTTGGCCTTGTCCTCGACCTGCTGTGCGGCGAGGAACTCCAGCGGGTGCTGCTGGTTGTTCAGCGAGCTGCGGCGGATCGCCAGGCACTGCTCGGCGGCGCTCTGGTCGATGCGGCCCTGGGCGACCAGGTCGCGGAGCAGATCGGCCAGATCGAGCGTGCGGTCGGCGGCGGAGGAGGTGAGGGCGGACATGCGGAGTCCCCTTGAGCGGCTGGGGGACTAGGATGCCCTAATCCCGGTGATCGCAGAACCTGCGCCTGGCGGCTAGCCGGGCAGTTGATCGGCCTCGCGCCGCGGCAGCGCCGGTGGCGGCGTCAGTCCCATGGACACGTAGATGCTGGTCAGCGTATCGACGCCCATGTTGGCCGGGCGAATCCACTCCTGCGGTACGTAGAGCAGGCCGCCACCGACCGGGATCGGCGCGGTCGGCACCAGGATCGCCACGTGCGGGCGGCCTTCCAGGTCGACCGTCACGCCGCTGGGCATCAGTGCCAGCACCGCTGCGCCGTCGCCCCCGAAGAAGCACCAGACCGGGCTCATGCTGGTGATGTCGGCGTCCTTGTCGCGGTCGAGCAGGCCGACGAAGCGGTCCGCGAGGTTGTAGAAATTGCCGATCAGCGGCACCCGCCGCAGGGTCACCCGGAACAGCCAGGCCAGCGGCCGGCGAAAGCCCAGCTGCACGGCCAGGCCGAGCGGGTAGAGGCTGGCGAGGATCACCAGGGTGCCGACCAGGTAGGCCAGGTAGGAGTTGCTGGCGAACGGCTGGCCGAGCGCGGCGAGCACGCGGCCGATCAGCGTCGACGGACCGACGATGCCGTTGAGCAGGTTGACGATCCAGGCCAGCAGGGCAAACGTCAGCACCAGGGGCAGCAACGCGATCAGTCCGGTCAGCCAGGTGGCGACGAGGGATTGGAAGCTTCGTTTGAACACGCGGGGCTCCGGTGGATGAACAGGTCGCCGGAGCTTGCCAGATTGTCCCCGGAGGAACTATCGGCAGGCTCTGCGGCGCGGGCTGTGTGGGTGTGGTGGGCTGAAGCCCACCCTACGCGTTCGCAGATGCCCGATGGTTGAGTGAGGGCGCGGGTTGCACCTGCCTCACGAATTAACGGGCTTCAGCGGTTGAGCGTCTTCCAGGCGCGCAGGGTGCCGACGGTGCGGGCCTGCTGCTCGCGTTCGTCGAGCACGCCGTCCTCGTCGCGCGGGCGGTTCGCCAGGTCGACCAGCTTGCTCAACTCGCCGAACAGCCGGTCGGTCTCCGCCAGCTCCAGTACGCCGCGGCCCAGGCGCAGCCAGACCAGCAGGCGCTCCAGGCGCGGTAGTTGCTCGGCGAGGTCCTCGGGCTGCAGTTCGTAGCGCGCCAGCGGCAGCGCCTTGGCCTCGTCGCCGAGCTGGCGTGGCAGCCATTTGCCCAGCGGCGCGGCGCCCTGGCGCGTCCCACGCTCGTTGCGACCGGCGGTCCACTGGCGGCCCAGCAGCCAGTTCGAGGCGTTCAGCGAGAACACGCCCCAGCGCGTGCCGGCCAGCTCTTCGGCGAACGACCCTGGCGCCGCCTGGCGCACGCTTTCGTCGTCGTGCCCGGCGAGCAGGCGTGGGCGCCAGTCGGCCAGCAGCGCGTCGAGGCTTTCGCGCAGCGCGTGGCTGCTCGAACGCGGCGCGGCCTGGCCGAGGCTGCTGAGCAGGGCGCGCAGGTCGACCAGTTGGCGCAGCCAGTCCTCCAGCAGCTTCCAGTGGCCGTTGAAGCGATATTGCTCGGCGAGGCGCTGGCTGCTGCCGAGCAACTGCCAGGCGAGCGCGGCGAAGGCATCGTCCAGCGGCATCAGGCCATTGAGCTCCACGGCCGGCAGGCTGACGGCGTAGCTGTCCGGGTCGAACAGGCGATAACCGCGCTCGGCCTTGCTGATGTCGCAGGGCATCAGCGGCAGGCTCGCGGCCAGCTCGGCGGCCAGCTCCAGCAGCGCCTCGGGTTCGCCCTGGCGCAGTTCCAGCTCCAGCTCGCAGATTTCCTCCTGCTTGCCGTCGGCGAGCACCTGGCCGAGGTCCAGCGCCGCCTCGACGACTACCTTGGCCTTGCCGCGACCCCAGGCGATCTCCGCGCGTTCGCGGACGAAATCGGTGGTGAACAGCGGTTTCAGGGTCTTCTTGTCCAGGTCGGCCAGGCTTTGCGGCCAGCAGTCGTCGCCGAGCAGCTTGATATCCAGCCTGGCTTTGGGCAGGTTCCATTCCCACTCGTTGCGTTCGGACAACCCGGCGACGCTGCGGCCGCGGCTCTTCAGGGTCTGGATGAACAGGTCGCCGTCGCGACGCACGCGCAGGGCGACCCTGGCCTGAGCCAAATCGCGATTCGGCGTGTCGTAATACTGGTTGAGCAGTTCACTGCGCTCCCAGCCGGACTTGTTGCGCTTCTTCAGTAGCGGGTGCTCGCGCAGTGCGGCGAGGGTTTCGCGGCTGGCGCGCAATTTGATTTCGGTTTCTTTGTGCATGGCCGTGGCGTTCGACGCAGCGCGGGACGGCTGCCGGAAGCGGAAAGTCTACAGGACGCGTCCGCCGCACGCTTTCACGATGCAGAACCCTGGAGTATTCATGTCGCCTCCCAACCTGAAAGAACGCTTCGCCGCGCTGATCGCCGCGCCGTCGGTGAGCTGCACCCAGGCGCACTGGGACCAGACCAATCGCCCGGTGATCGAACTGCTGTCCAACTGGCTGGGCGACCTCGGTTTCGTCTGCGAGACCCAGGAAGTCAGCCCCGGCAAATTCAACCTGCTGGCCAGCTACGGCAGCGGTCCCGGCGGCCTGGTGCTGGCCGGGCACAGCGATACCGTGCCGTTCGACGCGCCGCTGTGGAGCGGCGACCCGCTGCACCTGCGCGAGGCCGACGACCGCTGGTACGGCCTCGGCGTGTGCGACATGAAGGGCTTCTTCGCGTTGATCATCGAAGCGGTGCTGCCGTTGCTGCAGCAGCCGTTCCGCCAGCCGTTGCTGATCCTCGCCACCTGCGACGAGGAAAGCTCGATGTCCGGCGCCCGCGCGCTGGCGCGGGCCGGACGGCCGCTGGGGCGTGCCGCGGTGATCGGCGAGCCGACCGGGCTACGGCCGATCCGTCTGCACAAGGGCGTGATGATGGAGCGCATCGACATCCTCGGGCAAAGCGGCCACTCCTCCGACCCGAGCTTCGGCCACAGCGCGCTGGAGGCGATGCAGGCGGCGATGCACGAGTTGTTGCTGCTGCGCGGCGAATGGCAGCGCGAATACCAGAACCCGCTGTTCAACGTGCCGCAACCGACCCTCAACCTCGGCTGCATCCACGGCGGCGACAACCCGAATCGCATCTGCGGGCAATGCTCGCTGGAGTTCGACCTGCGCCCGCTGCCGGGGATGGACCCGCAGCAGCTGCGCACGGCGATCCGCGACAAGCTGCAGCCACTGGCCGAGGCCCGCCAGGTGCAGATCGACTTCGCTCCGCTGTTTCCCGAAGTGCCGCCGTTCGAGCAGGCCGCCGACGCCGAGCTGGTGCGCCTGGCGGAGCGGCTCACCGGGCATGCCGCCGAGGCGGTGGCATTCGGCACCGAAGCGCCTTATCTTCAGCAGCTTGGCTGCGAGACCCTGGTACTCGGTCCCGGCGATATCGCCTGCGCGCACCAGCCGGACGAGTACCTGCAGCTGTCGCGCCTGGAACCCTGCGTGAACCTGCTGCGCGAGCTGATCACCCATTACTGCCTGAACCCCGCCCGCTGAGGCCGACAACGGAGTACCCCGTGCTACGACGATGAGTCCCTCCCCCGAGGACCGAGACGCCGCCACCCAAGGCCTCTCCGCGACCCCGCGCCCGACCGGTGCGGGGAGTTATCCGATCGACAGCGGTTCTTTCATGCACGACTACGTCAACTGGCTACGCCACGCTTCGCCCTACATCAACTCCCACCGGGAGCGCACCTTCGTGGTGATGCTGCCCGGCGAGGGCGTTGCCCATCCCAATTTCGGCAACATCGTCCACGACCTGGTGCTGCTGCACAGCCTTGGCGTGCGCCTGGTGCTGGTCCACGGTTCGCGCCCGCAGATCGAGGCGCGGCTGTCGGCGCGCGGGCTGACCCCGCACTTCCACCGCGACCTGCGGATCACCGATGCGCAGACGCTGGAGTGCGTGATCGACGCCGTCGGCCACCTGCGGGTGGCCATCGAGGCTCGCCTGTCGATGGACCTGGCCGCCTCGCCGATGCAGGGCGCGCGGCTGCGGGTATCCAGCGGCAACTACGTCACCGCGCGGCCGATCGGCGTGCTCGACGGCGTCGACTACCACCACACCGGCGAGGTCCGCCGCATCGACCGCAAGGGCATCGGCCGCCAGCTCGACGAGCGCAACATCGTGCTGCTCTCGCCGCTGGGCTATTCGCCGACCGGCGAGATCTTCAACCTCGCCTGCGAGGATGTGGCGATGCGCGCGGCCATCGACCTGGCCGCCGACAAGCTGATCCTGTTCGGCGCCGAGCACGGCCTGCTCGACGAGAGCGGCAAGCTGATCCGCGAACTGCGCCCGCAGCAGGTGCCGGCGCATCTGCAGCGCCTGGGCAGCAACTACCAGGCCGAACTGCTCGATGCCGCCGCGCACGCCTGCCGCGCCGGGGTGAAGCGCAGCCACATCGTCAGCTACGCCGAAGACGGCGCGCTGCTCACCGAGCTGTTCACCCGCGACGGCGGCGGCACGCTGGTCGACCAGGAGCAGTTCGAGCAATTGCGCGAGGCGAGCATCAAGGATGTCGGCGGGCTGATCGACCTGATCACGCCGCTGGAGGAGCAGGGGATTCTGGTGCGCCGCTCGCGCGAAGTGCTGGAGCGCGAGATCGAGCAGTTCAGCTTGGTCGAGCGCGACGGCCTGATCATCGCCTGCGCGGCGCTCTACCCGATCGCCGATTCCGATGCCGGCGAACTGGCGTGCCTGGCGGTGAACCCGGATTACCGCCACGGCGGGCGCGGCGACGAACTGCTCGAACGCATCGAGGAGCGCGCCCGGGCGGCCGGGCTGAAGACCCTGTTCGTGCTCACCACCCGCACCGCGCACTGGTTCCGCGAGCGCGGCTTCGAGCCCAGCGGCGTCGAGCGCCTGCCGGCGGCGCGCGCCTCGCTGTACAACTTCCAGCGCAACTCGAAGATCTTCGAGAAGACGCTGTAGGTCAGGCAGCGGTGCGCGCAGCGCACCCTACGCCAGCGAGCCGGCATGCGTCGCGGGGAACGCCGTGCGCACCAGTCGGCGCGTCCGGATCACTCCGCACGGGATCGGCAAGGCACCGCCCGGTGGGTTACGGCGCGTCGCGCTCGGCGCGGAACCCACCCTCCGGACTGCGCCTGACCCACCCTACGGCTAACACGGCGCGCGATCTCGTAGGGTGCGCCATGCGCACCAGTCGGCGCGCCTGGATCAAACGCCGGACGGGGTTCGCGACGCACCGCCCGGTGGGTTACGGCGCGTCGCGTTCGGCGCGGGACCAAACTTCCGGAATGCGCCTAACCCACCCTACGGCTAACGCGGCGCGCGGTCTCGTAGGGTGCGCCATGCGCACCAACCCTCTCGCCTCGACTGCCCCGGGCGGCGTTAGGCGAGGCACCGCCCGGTGGGTTACGGCGCGTCACGTTCGGAGCGGGCCCCACCCTCCGGAATGCGCCTAACCCACCCTACGGCTAAAGTCGGACGTATTGCGTAGGGTGGGCTTCAGCCCACCATCGCGAGCACCCGCTGGGACAGCGTGCGTTTAGCCACGCCAGACCTGCAGCAGGTCCTGCGACTCCATCACCAGCCCCAGGTGCAGAGAGACCATCGAGAACGCCGCGGACTCCAGGTGTTCGTCGGTGCCGCGCACCAGGTCGCGCAGGACGATCACCCGGTAGTTGAGGTTGTTCGCCTCGAAGGCGCTGTTGAGCACGCAGCAGTCGGCGAAGCCGCCGTTGAACACCAGGGTGTCGATGCGCTGGTTGCGCAGCAGGAAGTCCAGGTCGGTGGGATAGAAGGCCGACAGCCGGCGCTTGTTCGAGACCATCAGATCGCCCGGTTCGACGCGCGTCACCCATTCGGTCCAGATCGAGCCCTCCAGCGCGTGTTCGGCGTGGTTGGGAATCTCCCCGACGTGCAGCGGGAAGGTCCGCCGCCAGGCTGCCGGAATCCCGTTCATATCGTCCGAGCCGTCGGCGCGCAGCACCGAGCGGATGTGCACCACGCGCACGCCCAGCGCGCGGGCCTGATCGTGGAAGGCGTCCACCGGCGCTACCAGCTCGCGTGCGCGTGGCGCCGGGCAGGGGCATTCCGGCGAGTCGTCGAGGTGCCCGCGGTGCAGGTCGATGGAGATGACTGCGGTGCGGCCGGGGTCGAGGTAATCGGCGAATTGCGCCGCGTCCAGCTCGCGCGGTTGTTCATAGACGAAGGTGCGCATGCGGGCTCCTGGGAGTGGGTAATGGGTAGTTTGCGGAAGAGTGCGGTCTGCCCCCTGGTGGATGTGAAAAGCGACATCCACCCTACGAAAAGCCGATCGGTACAGTGGCTATGATCGGCGCGTCATCCGCAACTCAACGCTTTCGTAGGGTGGATCGCGCTTCATCGATCCACCGTGCGGTGCTGCGCCCGGCCGGCGAAGAGAATGCGTGCCCCGGTCCAGTCGTTCAGCGCCGTTCCTCGCGCACATAGGGTTCGCCCAGTGCACCGGGCTGGGCGTTGTTCTGGCGGCCGCCGAGGGCGACCCAGATCATCACGGCGAGGGTCACCGCATAGGGCGTCATCAGCACGAAATACTGCGGCAGGCGCACGCCGGCGGCGGCCAGTTGCGGGATCAGCGCCTCGATGCAGCCGAACAGCACCGCGCCGGCCAGCGCCTTCCACGGCGACCAGCGGGCGAAGATCACCAGTGCCACGGCGATCCAGCCGCGCCCGCCGCTCATGTCGGCGATCCACATCTTGGTGCTCAGCACGGCGATGTAGGCGCCGGCCAGGCCGACCAGCGCCGAGCCGGCCATCACCGCGGCGAAGCGGTAGGCGAGCACCGGGATGCCGGCGGCGTCGGCTGCCTGCGGGTTCTCGCCCACTGCGCGCAGGCGCAGGCCGGACGTGCTGCGGTTGAGGTACCAGACCACGCCGAGGAAGATCGGCACGGTCAGGTAGACCATCAGGTTCTGGTGGAACAGCTTGCCCACCAGCGGCAGCTCGGACAGCGGCCAGAGGGCCAGTGCGGGCAGCCCGCGGATTGGCTGGTTGGTCCATTCCAGCAGCGTGCCGAGCAGGCTGGTGAGACCCTGGCAGAAGAACACCAGGGTCAGCCCGGCGATCACCTGGTTGACCCGCAGGACGATCACCATCACCGCGAAGAGAATCGACACCAGCGCGGCAGCGGCCATTCCGGCGAGCAGCGAGAAGCCGGCCACGCCGAAGGCCAGCTGCGTGCCGATGCTGGCCAGCGCCCCGGCCAGCAGCAGGCCCTCGGCGCCGAGCGAGAGCACGCCGGCGCGCTCGGTGAGGATCAGGCCCAGCGCGGCGAGGGCGTAGGGCACGGCGAAATCGGGCACGTTGCCGAGCCAACTGGCGAGCAGGTCCATCAGCTTTCCCTCCCGGCGATGCGGCGGATGCGGTGGCGAATGAAGAAGTCCGAGGAGGCGACGCAGATGACGATCAGCGCCTGGATCAACTGAACCATGGAAAACGGGATCTGGTAGAACACCTGCAGGTTGCGCCCGGCGACGAACAGGGTCGCCACCAGCAGCGCGACGATGGTCGCTGCCAGCGGGTTGTTGCGCGCGAGGAAGGCGATGAGGATCCCGGAGAAGCCGTAGCCCTGGTAGAACGCCTGGGTCAGGCGGCCTTCCTGACCGGCGGCGACGACGAAGCCGGCGATCCCGGCAAGGCCGCCGGAGAGCAGCACGGTGCCGACGATCACCTTGCGCACCGGGACGCCGACCGCGTCGGCGACGCGCGGGTTGGCGTCGACGAAGCGCAGGTACAGCCCGGCGCGGCAGACGCCGACGAACCACCAGGCGAACAGCGCCACGAGTACCGCCAGCGGAATCGCCATGCTGTAGCCGTCGAACATCTCCGGCAGGCGCTCGAAGGCGCGGTACTGCGGCGAATAGGGGAAGGAATCCTTGGGGTCCTTCCAGGCGCCGTAGACCAGGTGCAGGAGGAAGTTGGCGGCGATGTAGTTGAGCATCAGGGTGGAGATGATTTCGTTGACCTTGAGGTTCAGCTTGAGCAGCACCGGCGCCAATGCCCAGGCCAGCCCGGCGAGGGTGGCGGCGACGAACATCAGCGCCAGGCGGGTGGATTCGGGACCGACCTCGAACAGCGAGATGGCCGTGGCGGCGATCCCGCCCCAGATCATCTGGCCCTCCAGGCCGAGGTTCCAGAAGCGCGCGCGGAACGCCAGGCAGCCGGCGATGCCGACCATGACGATGGGCGCGGCCTGGAACAGCACCGCGCGCAGGCTCTGCGCATCGAACAGGGTGAGGATGACGAACTCGTCGAGCAGCTCGCCGCCGGGGACGCCGGCGGCGATCAGGATCGCCGCGGAGATGCCCAGGCCGACGATCAGCGACACGGCGAGGATCAGCGCCTGCCAGTGCCAGGCCATCTGCTGGCGGATTTCCAGGGCGTAGCGGCGGCTGGTCAGCGGCTGGCGCTTCGGCGCGGACGTCGGTTGGGTTGCGTTGGAAAGCTCAGACATGGTCCACCATGGCTTTGCCGATCGCCTGGCGATCGGCGGGTCGTTCGAATTCGGCGACGATCTTGCCGGCGCTCATCACGCCGATGCGGTCGGCCAGGGCCAGCACTTCGTCGAGGTCCTCGCTGATCAGCAGCACCGCGGCACCGCTGTCGCGTGCAGCCAGCAGGCGCTGGTGCACGGCGGCGCCGGCGCGCACATCGAGGCCGCGGCTCGGGCTGTGGGCGAGGACGATGCGCGGCTCGCGGGAGAATTCGCGGGCGATCACCAGCTTCTGCGCGTTGCCGCCGGAGAGCAGCGCGGCCTTCTGCCGGACGTTGCGCACGCCCTGCACGTCGAAGCGTTCCACCGCGGCCTGCGTCTCTTCCCGCGCGCGGCCTTCGCGCAGCAGCCAGAACGGCCCGTAGCGGCCGCTGTGGACCTGGCCGATGGCGAAGTTCTCGGCGATCGACAGGCCGCCGGCCAGCGCCAGGCCGTAACGGTCGGCGGGGATCGCGGCGATGCGCAGTTCGCGGCGCTGGTCCATGTCGGCGGTGCGCAGGTCGCCGAAGCCTTCCAGGGCGATCTCGCCCTCGCTGGGTTCGGGCAGCCCCATCAGCACGTTGGCCAGCTCGCTCTGGCCGTTGCCGCCGACCCCGGCGATGCCGTAGATCTCGCCGCCGCGCAGGCTCAGGTCGATGCCGTCGAGGACGCGCCGGCCGCCGACCTCCGGGGATTTCAGCCCGCGCACGGTCAGCAGCGCCGGGCCGGGTTCGCTGCGCGCATGCTCCGGAGCCGGCAGCGACTCGCCAACGGTGAGCTTGACCAGGTCGGCGATGGAGACCTGCTGCGGATCGAGGGTTTCCACCGTGCGGCCGCCGCGCATCACCGTCACGCGGTCGGCGAAGCGTTTCACGTCGGCCATCCGGTGGGTCACCAGGATCACCGCCGCGCCTTGCCGGGCAAGGCCCTGCACGGTGGACAGCAGGCGTTCGCCTTCCTGGTCGGTGAGCACCGCGGTGGGTTCGTCGAGGATCAGGATCTTCGCCCCGGCGAGCAGCACCTTGAGGATCTCCACGCGCTGCTGCTCGGCGATGGACAGGTCCGCCACGGTCTTCTTCGGGTCGATGGAGAAGCCGATCTGCTCGGCCTTCTCGGCGATCAGCCGTTCGGTCTCGCGCAGGCGCTTGCGGTGGCTGCCTTCGCTCCGGGGCAGGCCGAGCAGGATGTTCTCGGCCACGGAGAACGGCTTCACCAGCTTGAAGTGCTGATGGACCATGCCGATGCGCTCGCGCGCGGCATCCGCCGGGCCCTTGAGCTGGACCTTGTTGTCGTCGATCAGCAGCTCGCCGGTTTCCGGCGCGTAGAGCCCGGCGGCGATGTTCATCAACGAGGATTTGCCGGCACCGTTCTCGCCGAGCAGGGCGTGGACCTCACCCCATTTAACGGTGAAGCTGGCGTCGGAAAGGGCCTTGAAGCCGTCGAAGGACTTGCTGACGCCGGTGAGTTGCAGGGCGTTGGGCATTTGGATTCTCGGGACAGAGCGGGAGCCTTGCGGCCGCCCGTGGAGGAAACCTCTGGAGCGGCTTTGCCAATGGCTTCGCGCACGAAGCCATTGGCAAAGGGACCGCGGCGCGGTCCCCGTTGGCGAGGGTTATTTCTGGGTGATCACGCCGGGTACGTACCAGTCCATCTTCCACAGGTCGGCGTCGGACAGGTCGCTGCCGGCCGGCACGCGTTCCTTGCCTTCGCGGTCGACCAGAGGCCCTGCGTAGATGTGCTTGCCGTCGATGATCGCCTGGCGCTCGGCCATGATCTTGGCCTTGGCTTCCTCGCTCAGGCCGACCTTGCCGAAGGCGATGTCGCCGCCGCCCTCGGGGATGGTCATGAAGGCACCGTAGGGCGCCGGCTTCCAGTTGCCGGCGGTGATTTTCTTCAGCTCCGGGACGAGGAACTTGTCCCAGGTCCAGATCGCCGAGCAGATGGTCGCATCCGGGGCGAACTGGCTGAGGTCGCGGTGGTGGCCGGTGCCGTACACGCCGCGCTCCTGGGCGACGATCTGCGGGGTCGGGGTGTCGACGTGCTGGCCGATGACATCGGCGCCCTGGTCGATCAGCGCCATGGCGGCGGCGCGTTCCTTCACCGGGTCGTTCCACGCGCCGGTGTAGATCACCGTGGTGGTGGCGTTCGGGTTCATCTGCTTGGCGCCCATCTCGTAGGCGTTGACGGTCCAGTTGACCACGCCGAACGGGTTGGCCGCGACGAAGCCCAGCTTGCCGGTCTTCGACGCCGCGCCGGCCGCCATGCCGCACAGGTAGTGGGTTTCGTAGGTGCGGCCGTAGAAGGATTCGAGGTTATGCCCGTTGGTGGTGCCGGAACCGTTGAGGAAGGCCACCTTAGGGTATTTCTCGGCGAGTTCCTTGAAGGTGTCGGAGTAGCCGAAGGCGGTGCCGATGACGATGTTGGCGCCGCGCGAGATGAAGCGCTCGGCCGCCGGCTTGATCGCCGAGGCGCTCTCCGGGACTTTTTCGACGAACTGGATCTTCTGCCCCAGCTCCTTCTCGATCTTCACCCGTGCCTCGTCGAAGGCCTGGGTCCAGCCGCCATCGTTCTTCGCATCGAAGTAGATCATCGCGATCTTCGGCGGGCCTTCCAGGGTGAAGCCGTCATCGGCCATCGCAACGCCGGCCACGCTGACCAGCACGGCGCTGTAGAGGCTTCTCTGAATCCATTTGTGCATTGCGTCGTCTCCGGGAGTGAAGGTTAGGCTTTTCCTCCCCTCTCCCATTCATGGGAGAGGGGCCGGGGGAGAGGGCACCGGTGAAGCACCCTCTCCCTAGCCCTCTCCCGTAAACGGGAGAGGGGACAGGTCGTGCGCGGCCCTACAGCATGAAATTGATCCGGAACACGTTGCCTTCGGGGTCGAGCAGCACCGCCTGGTACCAGTTGTAATAGGTGGTGTAGGGCGCCTTGATCAGCGTCGCGCCGGCCTCCAGGGCCAGCGGTACCCGGAGGTCGACGTCCGCCTGGCTGTCGACGTCGATGTTCAGCAGGAACTTGATGCCGCGGGTCTCGGCCTGGTCGGCGAGGCCGAGCAGTTCGTAGGCGTCCGGCGCGTTAAAGCCCAGGCACGACTTGCCGGTGTCGAGCCCGCGGAAGATCGGCGAGCGGATCGCCTCGATCTCGGCGAAGCCGAACACCTTCTGGTAGAAGCCGCTGAGGGCGACCACGTCCCGGGCGAAGACGTTAACGTAGGAGAGCATGGCCATGGCTTACGCAACCTCGCTCTTGGTGCCGCCGAAGGTGGTCTGCTTGACGAACTTCGAGCGCAGGTGATCGCCGGAGCTGATCGGTGCGTGCTTCGCCGTCTCGCCGTCGGCGAGGCAGCTCGGCAGGCATTCGACGAGGGCGTCGTAGTTGGGCTGGTGGAAGAACACCAGCGACTGGCGCCGCGCGTTGCTCGGCTGCTCCAGCTCGGGAACGATCACCCGGTGCACGGTGGAGATCCAGCGGTCGTTGGTCCACTGCATCATCAGGTCGCCGATGTTCACCGCGAAGCCGTCCGGCTCGAAAGGCACGTCGACCCATTCGCCGGCCTTGTTGCGCACTTGCAGGCCGCCGGCGTCCGGCAGCACGATGGTCATGCTGCCGTAGTCGCTGTGCGGGCTGGCGCGGAATTGGCCGTCCTCGGGCGGCTGCGTCAGGCGCGGGTAGCTGAGCACGCGGAACATGCTGATGTGACGGTCGACCTTGTCGTCGAAGTAGTGCTCGGGCAACTCCAGGGCGAGGGCGAACAGCCGCATCATGTGCAGCGCCAGTTCGCTCATCGCGGCGAAGTATTCCTCATAGGCTTCGCGAAAGCCCGGCAAGGTGCCCGGCCAGACGTTCGGCGCGAAGTGCGGGCCGGCGTCCGCGCCGTTGTAGTAAGGCTCGTCGGGCACGTTACTCGGGCCGACCGAGAAGGATTCCTTGAGGTCGCCCGGCGCCGCCTCGCCGGTGCTGTAGGAGAGACTCTCCTCGGCCACCGCGGAGAAGCCGCGCACCTGGTCCGGACGCGGGCGGTCGACCTTGCGTTTTTCCGCCAGCGGCAGGTCGAAGAAGGCGTGGCTCAGGCGCGATACGCGCTCGATGAGTTCGCGGGGAATCCGGTGTTTCTTGATGATCAGGAAGCCGATATCCCGGCAGGCCTGATCCACCGCCCTGGCAACTTTCTGTTTCCCTTCCGGAGTGCCTTCGAAATAGGGTTCGAGGTCGATGATGGGCACATACAACAGCGTCATTTCTACTCTCCGGTCGTGGGAAAGTTGATCGAGGGCAGCTGAAGTTACGTGAACTTAAAAGTGCACGACTAAGGCTTTTCGAGTTGCTTTTCTAATAATGTTGCTGCCTCTTTGAATAGCAACCGGTATGCCAATTTTGACCAAATGGACAAAAACGCATATCTGTTTGATTTATTTGGTTTTAAAGGCGAGGTTGGCGGCGTTTTGCCGCGCCGTCGTCGGGGTGGCGGTGCACCGCATTGGGACCGCCGCGCACCAAAGTATTGCCTGCCCTGTTTTGTGCGGGGTGATCGCTCGGCGCATTGCGTCGTAAATAATTAACCCGCATTTTAAAAGGGTTGTTGCGCGGCGTGATGTGGGTTATTCAACGGGTGCGTTCCCATAACTTCGTCGCCTCTTCGGTGGTGAACTTTCCGCAGCGAAGGAAGTTCGACGGTGAGTAAAAAGAGCCTACCCGGAACACCCAAGCAGGAGGCGATCCAGGCGGCCGCGCTGGATCTGTTTTCGCGTTACGGGCTGCACGGAACCAGTCTGGATCAGGTCGCCAGCCTCGCCGGCCTGTCGAAGAGCAACCTGCTGTACTACTTCGCCTCCAAGGAGGAGTTGTACATCGATCTGCTGAGCGAGCTGCTCGACCTCTGGCTGGCGCCGCTGCGCGCGATCGGCGCGGAGCAGGACCCCGCCGAGGCGATCGCCCAGTACATCCGCCTGAAGATGATCAACTCGCGCGACCACCCGCAGGCGTCGCGGCTGTTCTGTCTGGAGATGATCCAGGGGGCGCCGTTGCTGAAACCGGCGCTGGAAGGAACTCTGCGCGAACTGGTGGATGCCAAGGCCGGGGTGGTTCGCGCCTGGGTCGCCGACGGCCGGTTGCAGCCGGTGGACCCGCATCACCTGTTCTTCTCGCTCTGGGCGCTGACCCAGCATTACGCCGATTTCTCGGTCCAGGTGCAGTCGATCACCGGGCGCACGCTGGACGATCCGGCGTTCTTCGAGCAGGCCCTGGCCAGTGTCCAGGGGCTGATTCTGCGCGGCATCGGGGTGGACGCGGGCGAGGTGTCCGGATCGTAGATGCCGTCTTCCCCCGCCGGGCACGTGCCCGGTGCGAGGCGGCGTAGGAGGTGAACCCCGTAAGGTGGATCGATAAGGCGCGATCCACCCTACAGGTTGCCCAGGCTGCGTCGTGTCAAATGCCCAGGCCGTGGTAGGCCCGCTCGAAATACATCAGGCCCTTGCCCGGTTCGCCGTGGCGGATGGCGAGCACTTCGCAGAACAGGATGTCGTGGGTGCCGACCTGGGTGGTTTCGGCGACGCGGCAATCGAAGGAGACCAGCGCGCCTTCGAGTACCGGTGCGCCGCTGGCCAGTTCGCCCCACTGCGCGGCGGCGAAGCGCTCGGCCATCGAGGTCTTGCCGCCGAACAGGTTGGACAGCGCTTCCTGGCCGTGGGCGAGGACGTTGACGCAGACCACACCGTTGGCCAGGAAGGCGTCGTAGACCGAGGCGCCGCGGTTGAGGCAGACCAGCAGGGTCGGCGGTTCGTCGGTCACGCTGCACACCGCCGAGGCGGTGAAGCCGGCGCGCCCGCCGGGGCCGTCGGTGGTGATCACGTTCACCGCGGCGCCCAGGCGTGCCATGGCGTCGCGATAGTCGTGCTTGAGCACGAGCGGCGGCCGGTCGTTGGCGCAGGCGGCGAGGGAATGGCTGAGCATGAGGTTCTCCTTGCCCCGCGGGGCGAGTCGGTCAGGCGAGCGTGCAGGCTTCGTCGAAGGCCAGGCGCGGCAGGCGCGGGTAAAGTTTCTCCGGGTTGCCATAGCCGAGGTTGATCAGCAGGTTGGCGGTCCAGGTACTCCCGGCGAAGAAGGCAGCGTCGAGCTTGGCGCGGTCGAAGCCCGACATCGGCCCGGTATCCAGGCCCATCGCGCGGGCGGCGAGGATCAGGTAGGCGGCCTGCATCGAGCTGTTGCGCAGCGCGGTCTGTTCGGCGAATTCCGGGCTGGAGGTGAACCAGCTGCGGGCGTCGCCATGCGGGAACAGGCGCGGCAGCGCTTCGTAGAACTCGCGCTCGTAGGCGACGATCACCGTCACCGGCGCGCTCATGGTCTTTTCCAGATTGCCCGAGGACAGTGTCGGCTTGAGCTTTTCCTTGCCTTCGGCGCTGCGCACGAAGACGAAGCGCGCCGGGCTGCAGTTGGCCGAGGTCGGGCCCATGCGGGTCAGTGCATAGAGTTCGGCCAGCTGATCGTCGCTCACCGGCTGGTCGCGCCAGCTGCCGTGAGTGCGGGCTTCGCTGAACAGGCTGGCAAGGGCTTTTTCGTCGAGTGCAAGGCTCATGGTGTTCTCCGGGCGTTTCAGTCCGCTTGCTGGAGGAAGTCCAGCAGGCTGGCTTCGAACGCCGCTTGTTCGGTCAGGTTGAAGGCATGGCCGCCGAAGTCTCGCACGTCCAGGCGGGCGTTCGGCAGGCCTTCGGCCAGGGCCACGGACTGTGTCCAGGGCACCAGGCTGTCGTCGCGGCTGGCCATGACCAGCGTCGGCACGTCGATCTCGGTCAGGCGCGCGGAGATGTCGAAGGCGCGCAGCGCCGCGATCCGCCGCAGGGTGTTGGCCTCACCGGGGAAGTGCGCGAGGGCGTGGGCCAGGTCCGCTTCGAGGCGTTCTCCGTTGGCGACGATCCAGCTCGGCGGGTAGAGGAAGATCGGTTGCGCGGCCACGTAGGCGGCGGGGCCGGTGTTCTTCAGCAGCGCGATGCGCATGTCGAAGCAGCGCGCGCTGTGGGCGTTGGGCGCGGCCCAGGCGTTGATCGGCACCAGGCGGCGGATCAGGCCGGGGCGCTGCAGGGCGACCTGCAGGCCGACCAGGCCGCCGAGGGCATGGCCGACGAAGTCGCACTGGGTCAGTTCGAGGTCGTCGGCCAGGGCCAGCACGTCGTCGGCCATGTCGGTGATGGAGTAGCCCTCGGCCAGCTCGGCGGGGCTGCGCCCGGTGCCGCGCTGGTCGTAGCTGATCACTTGGAAAAGTTCGCCGAGCACGGCCAGGTGCGGCGTCCAGTAGCCCGCCGAGCCGCCAAGGCCTGAGGACAGCAAGACGGTCTGCCCGGCGTCGGGATTGCCGTGGATTTCGTAGTGCATGGAGGGTCCTCGAGCCGCCGGATGCGCCGCTCAGGCGCCTCCGGGCAGCGCATCACTTGCCGACGTGGGCGATCGAGGCGATCTCGATCAGTGCCTCGGGTTTCACCAGGCCGCACTGGATGCAGTAGCGTGCCGGTTTCTCGCCGGCGAAGTACTCGGCGTAGACGGCATTGATCGCCGCGTAGTCGGCCCAGTCCTTGAGCATGATCATATTGAAGGTGACGTCGTCCATGCTGCCGCCGGCGGCCTCGACGACGCCCTTGATGGTTTCCAGCACGTGGCGGGTCTGTTCGGTGGCGTTGCCGACGTGGACCACGTTGGCGTCCTTGTCCAGCGGCAGGGTGCCGGCGACGTAGAGGATGCCGTCGGCCAGCGAACCCGGCACGTAGGGGGCGAGGGGTTTGCCGGTTCCCGGCGGGATGATCGATTGTTTGGGCATGGCAAGGCTTCCTGGTTTTTTGAGGTGAGGTCAGGCGTGCTTGAGCGTGGTGCAGAAGTCGTCGACCGAGGACACCCAGCCGAAGAACGTCTCGATGTTGAACAGCGCCGCTTCCTGGGCCGACGGCGGGCCGGCCTGGTGGGTCGCGTCGGCGAGGACCACGCCGAAGTATTCGAGGAAGAAACCGTCGCGCAGGGTCGATTCGACGCAGACGTTGGTGGCGATCCCGGTGAACACCAGGTTCTTGATCCCGCGGGCGCGCAGGATGCTGTCCAACGGCGTGTTGAAGAAGCCGCTGTAGCGTGGCTTCGGCATCACGATGTCGCCTGGCAGCGGCTTCAGCTGGTCGACCAGGTCATAGTCCCAGCCGCCCTTGGCGAGCAGGGTACCCTGCAGTTCGGGGCGCCGGCGCATGGTCTTCAGCGCGTTGGACTTGTGCCAGTTCGGCGAGCCGGGGCCGCCCGCCTCGACGTACTCCTTGTCCCAGCCGTTCTGGAAGAAGATCACCTGCACGCCGGCGGCGCGCGCGGCGTCGAGGGCGACCTGGATCTTCTCGATCACCGGGCCGGTGGAGGAGACGTCGAAGCCGGCGAGGTCGAGGTAGCCGCCGAGGGTCGAATAGGCGTTCTGCATGTCGACCACGATCAGCGCAGTCTGGCTGGGCCGCAGCTGCAGGGGTTCCGGGCGTCCCGGCAGGGTCAGCGGCGCGCTGGCGTCCACCGGCAGTTCGTAGCCGGATACGCTTCTCTCGCTCATCAGGCGATCTCCTTCAGGGTTTCCACGACGGCGCTGCGGCTCTTCATCAGCGGCTGGATGCGCTGGCCGAACTTCTCGACACCCTCGATGAAGTCGTCGAAGGTCAGCATCACGCCCTCGGTGCCCGGCACCGCCGCCACTTCGTCGAGCATCTTCGCGACCTGCTCGAAGGAGCCCACCAGGGTGCCCATGTTGATGTTCACCGCCGAGGTGGGGTCGGACATCTGCCGCACGTTGGTGTCGCTGCCCGAGCGGGTGTCCACCGCGGCCTGGTCGCCCAGCCACTTCAGCGCTTCCTGGTCGGCGCCGTCCTTGTACAGCTCCCACTTGGCGCGGGCGGCGGCCTCGGTTTCCTCGGCGATGACCATGAACAGCACGCAGGAGTTGACCTCGCGTCCGGTCTTGGCGGTGGCCGCGAGCAGGCGCTCGGTGGCCGGGGCGAAGGCGGCGGGGGTGTTCACGCCCTTGCCGAAGCAGAAGTTGTAGTCGGCGTACTGCGCGGAGAAGGCCATGCCGGCGTCGCTGGAGCCGGCGCAGATGATCTTCATGTCGGCCTGGGGTTTCGGGCTGACGCGGCAGTCTTCCATGGTGAAGTACTTGCCCTTCAGGTCGCTGTGCCCGGTGCTCCACAGGTCGCGCAGGACCTGGGCGTACTCGCCGAGGTACTCGTAGCGGGTTGAGAAGAACTCGTCGCCCGGCCACATGCCCATCTGCGAGTACTCCGGGCGTTGCCAGCCGGTGACCAGGTTGACGCCGAAGCGGCCGCCCGAGATCGAGTCGATGGTCGAGGCCATGCGCGCGACGATGGCCGGCGGCAGGGTCAGGGTGGCGGCGGTGGCGAACAGTTGGATCTTGCTGGTGACGGCGGCGAGGCCGGCCATCAGGGTGAAGGATTCGAGGTTGTGCTCCCAGAATTCGGTCTTACCGCCGAAACCGCGGAGCTTGATCATCGACAGGGCGAAATCGAAGCCGTAGTGCTCGGCGCGCTGGACGATCTGCTTGTTCAGCTCGAAGGTCGGCATGTATTGCGGGGCGGTTTCGGAGATCAGCCAGCCGTTGTTGCCGATGGGAATGAAGACGCCAACTTTCATAACGATAACCCCTTGATTGCGCGTGTTGGCGAGCGATGCCGGCATGTTCACGGCGCCTGCTCGCGGCGATGTGTCGCAGGGAAGAGAGCATGGACTGTGCCAGAAAAGGAAAATCCAGCGAAAACAGAAGGTTGGGTTAAACCTCCGCGTTAGAGTGGACCAAATGGTCCGTCATAGAGCACCTGGTTTGTGCATGCCGCCCGAAAAAGACGCACCAATCCGGGTTTGTCCATGACCGCCGTCAAGCCGGATGCATTCAGGGCGGCCTGACAGCCCCCGTCGTTTTGGCTATGGTGGCGACCCCGCCCGGCGCCTCGCCCAGGCGCTTTCGGCCGAACAGGAGGGCCGCATGACCCAGGACCACCCGTCCGGCGCCGAGCATGCGCCGGCGATTCGCAAGAAGGCGTCACGCACGGCCAGCGCGGCGACCCTGGCGCGACGCGAGCGGCAGATGGAAAGCAAGCGCGCGGCGATCACCGAGGCGGCCATCGCGTTGTTCTCGCAGTTCGGCCTGCACGGCACCAGTGTCGATCAGATCGCTGCCCGTGCCGACGTCTCCAAGACCAACCTGCTGTACTACTTCGGCAGCAAGGAAGACCTCTACCTGGCGGTGCTGCATCAACTGATGAGCGTCTGGCTGGCGCCGCTGCGCGCGCTGAGCGTGGAGATGGAGCCGCTGGAGGCGATCCGCGGCTACATCCGCCTCAAACTCGAGCTGTCACGCGACGAGCCGGCGGCATCGCGGCTGTTCTGCCTGGAGATCATCCAGGGCGCACCGCTGCTGCGCGGCGAGCTGGAGCACGAGCTGCGCGATCTGGTGCACGCCAAGACCGAGGTGATCCGCCGCTGGAGCGAGTCCGGCCGGCTGGCGCCGATCGACCCCTATCACCTGATCTTCTCGCTCTGGGCGACGACCCAGCACTACGCGGACTTCCGCGTCCAGGTGGAGTCCATCACCGGCCGCACGCTGAGCGATCCGGATTTCTTCGAGGAAGTGCTGGGCAGTCTGCAGGCGTTGATCCTCGACGGCATCCGCCCGCGCTGAGGGGGAGCCGGCGTTGAATCGGTCTTTGCGGGGCGAGGCGAGACTCCGACAGGTGGGTTACGCGGCGGTGGGAATCGGGGGAGGGCTGGCACATCGCGCGATGCCGCTAACCCACCCTACGGTTGGTGCGATCCGCGAGCGGCGATTCGCCGATAGCGGCGCGGGTGCCCCCCGGGGATGCCTTGGCGGGACTCCGACCGGTGGGTCACGCGGCGGTGGGAATCGACGAAGGCTGACAGATCGAGCGATGCCGCTAACCCACCCTACGACACCCTGCTATGGGTGTCGTAGGGTGGACGCAGTCCGGCGTCAGTGGCTTAGGCCGAGGATGCTCGCCTGGTAGGCGCCGACGAAGGTGTCGAAGTCGCCCACCTGGGTCTGCTCCAGCTCGGCCTGGTCGGCGATGGACTGGGCGGCCAGTTTCTCGAAGCGCGCCTGCTCTTGCGCATTCAGCGGATGGCTGCGGAAGTAGCCGTCATGCTCGCGCGACAGGCGCAGGGCGAAGGCCGAGAAGCTTTCCTGGCGCTCGCGCATCTCGCGCAGCACCCGCGCCGACGGCGTCGATTCGGGGTCGGCGATCTTGCCGCGCTGCGCCTGCAGCGACTGGCGATGCTCGTCACTGCCGCTGGCCGCATCGAGCAGTTCGGCGATCGCCTCGAAGCGTTGCAGCAACGCGTTCGCCCAGGTCTTCAGCTCGACCGGTTGGTCGTCTTCGCCGCGCAGCAGCAGGCCCGGGCGCCGACCCTGCTTGACCACGCTGAGGAAGTTGTCGGTGCAGCCCTGGCAGTGGCTGCCATCCAGCGGCGGGCTGTCTTCCAGCGCGCAGAACAGGAGGAACACGTCGAGGAAGCGCGCTTCGGCGAGGTCGATGCCCAGCGGCAGGAACGGGTTGATGTCCAGGCAGCGCACTTCGACGTACTGCACGCCGCGGGCGCTGAGCGCCTGGATCGGTCGTTCGCCGGTGTATGTCACGCGTTTCGGGCGGATCGTCGAGTAGTACTCGTTCTCGATCTGCAGGATGTTGGTGTTCAACTGCAGCCACTCGCCATCGCGCTTGGTGCCGACCTCGGCGTACGGCGGGTAGGGCGTCGCCACTGCGGTGCGCAGGCTCTCGATGTAGCTGGGCAGGTCGTTGTAGCAGGGCGTCAGGCCGGACTGGGCGCTGCTCTGGTAGCCCAGGTCGCTCATCCGCAGGCTGGTCGCCCAGGGCAGGTAGAGGGTGTCGTCGTCGAAGCGTTCCAGGGCGTGCGGACGGCCGCGGAGGAAGTTCGCGTCCAGCGCCGGCGAGGCGCCGAACAGGTACATCAGCAGCCAGCTGTAGCGGCGGAAGTTGCGCGCCAGGGCGATGTAGCGCGCCGACTGGTAGTCGCGCGCGCTGCGCGTGTCGTCGGGCACTTCGTCGGCCTGTAGCAGCGGCCAGACCTCGTCGGCCAGGGAGAAGTTGTAGTGAATCCCGGCAATGCACTGCATGGTCTTGCCGTAACGCAGCGCCAGCCCCTTGCGGTAGACGTGCTTGAGGCGACCGATCAGCGAGTCGCCGTATTCGGCGATGGGAATCTGCACCTCTTCCGGCAGCGCGCCGGGCATCGACGGGCTCCACAGGTATTCGCCGTCGAGCTGGCTGGCGGCGAAGCGATGGATCGCCTCGAGGTCGGCGAGGGTCGCGCGCGGGTCGGCTTCGGCCGGCGTGATGAACTCCAGCAGCGCCTCGGAATAGTCGGTGGTGATCTGCGGATGGGTCAGCGCCGAGCCCAGCGCGGCCGGGTGCGCGGTTTTCGCCAGGCGTCCGTCGTGATCGACGCGCAGGGTCTCGCGTTCGATGCCATGCAGGCTGCGGGTGAGCAGCGACAGGTGGGCGGGCGCGCCTAGCAGGGCCAGGCGGCGGGTCAAAAGCTCGCTCAAGATTGCAATTCCTTCACGCGACGGTCGCCCCAATATGGGGGTGGGCCTTTCGCTCTACAAGGGGAGGAACGGTGACGTCGACGTCTGGCCGTGAAGTGGGGTGGCGGCGACCGGCGCCGCCGACTCAGAGGACGGCAAAGGTCGACTGCGCCTTGGCGATCAGTTTATCGCCCTGATGCACCTCGGCCTCGATCACCTGGGTGCGCTTGCCGGCGTGCACCACCCAGGCGCGGCAGAGCACTTCGCCCTCGCTCACGCCGCGGATGTAGTTGATCTTGCTCTCCAGCGTCACCGCGGCGGCTTCGCCACCGAACAGGCTGTGGCTGGCCTGGCCCATGGCGGTGTCGATCAGCGAGAACAGCGCGCCGCCGTGGAGCATGCCGCGCACGTTGCTCAGGCCTTCGTGCATGCGCAGGCGCAGGCGCGCCTCGCCGGCCTCGGCCTTGATGATCTCCAGCCCGAGCAGGCGTCCGAAGGCGCTGCTGCTGCCCACCGCTTCGACTTGTCGGGTCATGCCTACTTCCTCAGTTGCTTGGCGTTGGCGAACAGCGCCGCCATCGCCGCGTTGGGCGCCGCAGCGGCCGCCTTGGGCTCGTTGCGCGCGGCCGGCGCCGGGCGATTGCCGCGCCCCTGGCCGCCGCGCGGGCCTTCGACCTTCTCGCCCGGCGTGTCGCCCAGGCGCATGGAAAGGCCGACGCGTTTGCGCGGGA